>NZ_JBEXYL010000031.1:0-98332 GCF_040630895.1 Streptomyces sp. NPDC005728 | reverse complement strand
CCGCCCGCGCGGGCGGGGGTTGAGCAAACACCCGGGGGGGGGGGGGGGCCGCCCCCCCCCCCCCCCCCCTCACCTTCGGATCACGACCGGCTTCGACGCCGCCCGTCGCCGCGGGTCATTCGGCCGCGGCCAGCAGCCGTGCCTCGCTCTCCTCGTACAGCCGCCGGTTCTCGCGGCTCTCGGCGGCTCGGCGTCGGTGGTCCAGACGGCTGCCGAGCCAGCCCGCCAGATAGCCGAACGGGATGGAGACCAGGCCGGTGGACTGCATCGGGAACCAGTCGAAGTCCGCGTGCGGGAAGACGGCGGACGGCGTGCCCGAAACGGCCTTGGAGAAGATCATCAGCACCAGCGCGCAGGCCGTGCCCCCGTAGAGGCTGGCGAGCAGGCCGGTGCGCGTGAATCCGCGCCAGAACAGGGAGTAGGTCAACGCGGGGGCGACGGCCGATGCCCCGATGCAGATCGCCAGCGTGGTCAGTACGCCGACATCCCAGTTCTGGACCAGGGTGGAGAGCAGGATGGCTATGATCCCCACCGCCACGCTCGTCCACGCCGCCACCGTCATCTCCGTACGCGGCGCCGCCCGTTCCCGCCGCAGCGTGTGGGCGAACAGGTCGTGGGCGAGCGACGAGGCAGCGGCCAGGGTCATCCCCGCGACCGAGGACAGCAGGGTGATGAACACCGTGCCCGCCATGGCCGCGTAGAGAACCGTCGTGCCCGCGGAGCCTGCGCCGCCGCCGAGCACCCGGGACAGCATGAGCACCGATGTCCTGCCGTGCGGGTCGGCCGCGGTGATGTACTGCGATCCCACCAGTGCCGCCGCGCCGGTACCCATGATGATCACCGCCAGGCAGAACGTGGTGACCGTGCCGACCGCCCATGACATGGAGCGGCGCACGGCGGGCACGTCCCGCGCGGAGTACAGACGCATCGTGATGTGCGGCAGGCAGGCCGCGCCGAGGATCACGGTGATCTGAAGACTGGCGAAGTCCAGCCGTTGAGCCCCCGAGGTACCCAGCTGGAGGCCCTGCTGGAGGAAGGCCGGGCCCGTTCCGCTGCCGCGCTCGGCGGCCTGGAGCACCTTGCCGGGGCTCCAGTCGAAGCGGTTGAGGACCAGGGCGGCGATGGTGATGCTGGTGCCGAGAAGGAACACGATCTTGATCATCTGGATGAGCGCGGTGCCCCGCATGCCGCCGATCGCCGCGTAGATGATCATCAGGCTGCCGACGAGGACGATGCATGCCGTCCTGGCGCCGGCCTCGTGAGACATGCCCATGATGAAGGTGAGCAGCGACCCGGCCCCTGAGAGCTGGACGACCAGGAAGGGGAGGGTCGCCGAGAGCGTCACCACACAGGAGGCGATGCGGACGGCCCGCCCGGGCATGTTGCGGGCCAGGACGTCGCCCATGGTGAAGTTTCCGGCGTTGCGCAGCGGCTCGGCCAGCAGGAACATCAGCAGCACCAGCGACAGGGCGGTGCTGACCGCCAGGACGTAACCGTCGTATCCGGCCAGCGCGATGATGCCGGTGGTGCTCAGCACCGTGGCCGCGGAGATGTAGTCGCCCGCGATCGCCAGGCCGTTCTTGAGCGGGGTGAGGGAGAGGTAGCCGGTGTAGAAGTTCGCCAGGTCGTCGCGGTCCGGTCCTGCCATCACACACATGAGCAGCGTGAGGGTCACCAGGGTGCTGAACAGGACCAGGACGATTGCCTGCGTCCCTGAGCCGAAGTCGTTCATCCCGCCACCCCGGCATCCCGGCTCGGCCGGACCGTTCGCTCCCTGACGGCCTGCGCCAGCGGGTCCACGGAGTGTTGTGCGCTGCGTCCGTACCAGAGGACGGCCGCGAAGGTGACGACGAGCTGGAGGATGCCCAGACTCATTCCCAGGCTCAGCTCACCGGCGATCCTGGAACCCATCAGATCCGGCGCCCAGCACGACAGCACCACGTACACCACGAAAGAGCCGAGCGCGGTCAGCGTGGAGACCCGGCGGAGCACTTGGTAGGCGGAGCGCAGGGCGGCGAGGTCGGCGCCGTGCGGATGGGCCTCGTGCGCGTGCGGTGGGCGCAGGGGGGCATGCCCGTACGAGTCGTACCAAGGGGCGTCGTATCCGTACGAGGTGTCCTGCGGGACCTCGTGTCCGTACGACTCCTGCCATGGATCCCGCCCGTACGCATCGCGCCGAGGGGCGTGACCGAGGGGCTCGGTCCGTGGCTGCGGCCATCCCGGCGGCGGGTACCGGTTGTCGTCGGGGTGTGTCATCGCGTGGCCTTCCGGTGGGGCTCGGATCCGTGGGAGGTGGCGGTGAAGCGTCGGTGTGGCGGCGCACGATACCGACTGGTTGGAATGCGTGATAAGCCTGTTGGGAGTCACGTTTTCAACTCGATGTGGGATCCGCTCGACGGCGATCCGCCCACGGTCCGTGACCCCCGGACCATAGGTCCTTGCGCGCAGGGATGATCTGTGGGGATTATCACGAACGCCCGCGTACCTACTGGTCGGTATGGTCGCGGGAGGCCGCAACAACAGGAGGCGTGATGTCCACGACCCACCGCCAGATCCGTCTGGCCGCCCGCCCCACGGGCGAAGTGAAACCCGAAGACTGGGAGCACTGTTCCGCTCCGCTCGCGGAACCGGGTCCGGGCCGGTTCGCGGGCCGGACGCGCGTCATCTCCCTGGACCCGGCCATGCGGGGCTGGCTGGACGACCGTCCTTCCTACCTGCCGCCCGTGGGCATCGGAGAGGTGATGCGCGCCGGATCGGTCATCGAGGTCACCGCATCCAACCACCCCGACTTCAAGCCCGGCGACCACGTGGTCGGCACGTTCGGCGTCCAGGAGTACGTGGTCTCCGACGGCAAGGGCGCCCTGAAGATCGACACCTCCCTCGCCCCGGCCTCGACGTATCTGGGGGCGCTGGGCATGCCCGGCATGACCGCCTACTTCGGCCTGCTGGACGTCGGCGCGCTGCAGGACGGCGAAACCGTCGTGGTGTCCGGGGCGGCCGGCGCGGTCGGCACCATCGCGGGTCAGATCGCGAAGGCCAAGGGCTGCCGCGTCGTGGGCATCGCCGGCGGGCCGGAGAAGTGCGCCATGCTCACCGAAGAACTGGGCTTCGACGCGGCGATCGACTACCGAAACGAAGACGTCAAGAAGGCGCTGCGCGAGCACGCCCCCGACGGCATCGACGTCTATTTCGACAACGTCGGAGGGGACATCCTCGACACCGCCCTGACCCGGCTGGCGATGCACGCGCGCGTCGTGGTCTGCGGCGCGATCAGCCAGTACAACAACGCCACGCCGGTCAAGGGCCCCTCCAACTACCTCTCGCTGCTGGTGCGCCGCGCCCGCATGGAGGGCTTCGTCGTCTTCGACTACGCCAAGCGCTACGCGGAGGCCGCACAGGAGATCTCCGCCTTGATCGGCGCCGGCCGCATCAAGGTCAAGGAACATGTCGTGAGGGGCACCGTCGACGACTTCCCCGCGACCTTGCAGATGCTCTTCCGCGGCGAGAACGTCGGCAAGCTCGTGCTGGAGCTGGCGTGATCGCGGCTGAGGGCGGGTCCGCCGCCCCGCGGGAAGAGCAGAGGAACGGCATCTCGCTCCAGGGAAAGGTGGCGATCGTCACCGGGGCTGCCAGCGGACTGGGCCGGGCCTCGGCGCTGGCACTGGCGAGGGCGGGCGCGCGTGTGGTCGTCGCCGACCTCGACGCGCAGGGCGGGCGCGAGGTGGCCGACATGGTCGGCGGCCACTTCCGCGCCTGTGACGTCTCCGACCTCGACGCCAACCGCGCTCTGGTGGAGTTCACCCAGGAACGCTACGGCGGTGTCGACATCGCGCTGCTCAACGCGGGGGTGGCGACCGGATGCGGTATCGGCGAGGACTTCGACCCGGTGCGCTACCGCCGGGCGATGGGTGCCAACCTCGACGGCGTGGTCTTCGGCACCCACGCGGTGCTGCCCGCGCTGCGGGCCCGCGGTGGAGGGTCGATCGTGGCGACCGCTTCCCTGGCGGGCCTGGCCGCGGTGCCGCTCGATCCGCTGTATGGGGCCAACAAGCACGCGGTCGTGGGACTCGCACGCTCCCTGGGGCCGGCTCTCGCGCCGGAGAACGTGCGCTTCAACGCGGTCTGCCCAGGGTTCGCCGAGTCGCGCATCATCGACCCCCTGCGCGGCATGCTCTCCGAGCAGGGAATGCCGGTCATCCCGGCCGAGGTCGTCGCGGACACGGTGCTGCGGATCGTCACCGGCGACGGCACCGGGGAGTGCTGGTTCATCCAGGCCGGCCGCGAACCGGAGCCGTTCCGCTTCCGCAACGTGCCCGGCCCGGCCAGGCCCGTCGGCGTCTGAGGTGTTTCCGGGGGTGGGTCTCGCGAACGACCGGGCCCGCCCCCACCGTCGTACGGAGCCGTCCCGAACTGTCTCCAGCAACTTGGGGCCATCGCCAAAAATGTCCTGCTCCATAATCTTGACTGACTCCATAGAAGGCGTACCGTCGAAAGAGAGAAGGCAACCGTTCCCCGAAGGGGTGCCCGCATGACCCGCACCATCGCCCGGGAGTCCCGCTCGGGCGGAGCGATCCCCGACGCAGCTGCCCTCGGCTCGTTCGAGACCGGGACCTGGTCTCTGCCGTGGTCGCCGACCGCGTGCGGTCTGGCGAGGACAGCCGTGCGCGAGGTACTGCCCCGATGGGACCTCGGCGCGCTCGTCCCGGTCGCCGAACTGCTGGTGAGCGAGCTGGTGTGCAACGCGCTGCGGCACGGCGCCGGGCCGCTGCGGCTCACTCTCGAGCGGGTCCGGGATGTGCGCTGTTCGGTCAGCGACGGTTCTTCGCAGCCTCCGCGACCCACCGACGCCCGCCCCGAGGACGAGGGCGGCCGCGGACTGGCACTCGTGGACATGCTGGCCGCACGGTGGGGCTACGACCGCGGCCTTCCCTGGGGGAAGACCGTATGGTTCGAACTCTCCACCGGGGCGGACAGGCCGGGGCCGGACGGAAGGGAATCCCCGGGCGAGCAGAACGCACCGTGGAGGGACGGGAGCGTCGTGAACGGCCCGGTCAGGCTGAAGGGCGACTGGACGGGCGCGGCCGTATGACCCCCGTGACGACCGGCGAGGAGCCGATGGCGCTGGCCGCGGCCCGACTGCGCACGGCAGGCATGCGGGTGACCGCCCAGCGCATGGCCGTGCTGATGGCGGTCTCCGAGTCGGCCGGCCACCTCGACGCCGACGCCCTGCGCGAGCGCGCTCAGCGGGTCACGGGCGCCCTGTCCCTGCAGGCCACCTACAACGTGCTGCGTGCGCTCACGGACGCCGGTCTGATCCGGTGCACCCAGATCCCCGGTCACCCGGCCCGCTACGAGATCGAGCATCACGACAACCACCACCACTTCGTGTGCCTCCGCTGCTCCACCATCCGGGACGTCGAGTGCGCGGTGGGTGCGGCTCCCTGCCTGGAACCACGGCTGCCGGAGGAGTACGACATCCAGGAGGCCGCCGTGACCTTCTGGGGCCTGTGCCCCGACTGCCGGGCCGCCACCCCGGCGTCCTGACGGAGCCCTCCCCACCGGAGGGGAGGGCGATGCCCGTACGGACCTGGCGCACTGCCTCCCGTACGCTGCGGTCCCTGCACCTTCCGGTCCGGGCGAACCTCCACGAGAACCACCCGCACCTTCGCGCGCGTCCTGATCTACGGTGCCATCAGCCACCTACGCCCAGGGAGGGTCCGTGCAGCAGTCGAAGGCGGCGCTCGCCGAGCGCATCGCCGAACGGAGAAGGGGCGGCGACGACCCCCGTGCACTGGTCGGTGAGATGCGACGCTCGGTCCTTCTGGTGCCGGTGGCCGACGGAGGTCTCTGGTCGGTGCGTTCGGGCGGGGTGCGGTGGATCTGCGGGTTCACGGACGAGGCGGCACTGGCCCGGTTCGCCCTGCACCACGCATCCGGTGATCAGCCCATGGACTATGCAGCGCTGCTGGGCGCGCGCATCGTCGACGAGATCGTGCCCACGCTGGGCGAGCCCGCCGGTCTCGCCGTCGACATCGCCACCGAGGACGGGTCGATGTTCTTCCCGCCGGTCGTCGGCATCGTGCCGGACGCGGTCGCCGTCGACGCCGGCGTGCCGGGCGGCGCGGGTGAGGGGCGCGGCCGTGGGCGGTGACGGAGCGGACCTCCACCTCGACAAAGCGTCCGTCGCGAAGTTCACGCAGGGCGTGGGCAAGATCATCGACGAGCTCGGTGACCTCGGTGGATCCACCGGTTCGGTGATGGGCAAAGGCTTCTCCGAGCTGTCGATGACCGGAATGGAGGCCGGGCACCACGGTCTCTCGGTCGACTTCGAGGACTTCTGCGAGCGCTGGGAGTGGGGCGTGCGGGCCCTGGTGCGGGACGCGAGCCAGCTCGCGAACCGCCTCGGCCTCGCGGCGGGCACCCTGTGGGAGCACGACCAGTACGTCGAGGGCGCGCTGAAGGTGGGTGCCAACTCGCTGATGGGCGGCAACCCGCACGCCAGTGAGGAGGAGATCGCCAAGCAGGGCTGGGGCGACGTCTTCACGCCGGACTACCTGGACCCGGACTGGAGCGCCGAGTCGTTCGAGAAGGCCGGTCAGGACATGGAGCAGACCTGGAAGGACACCGGCCGCACGGTTCTCACCGAGGGCCAGGGCGGCCGCCAGTCGCAGATGCTCAACGAGGCGTTCGGTGTCTCGGACGACCAGTGGAACCAGGCGCTGGACGAGACCTTCGGACCGTCACCGGAGGAGCGCGCGAAGCAGCAACAGCAGGGTGAGTCCGGGGGGAACTGAGGGTGGGTATCGGCGACTTCATCAGCGACATCACGCCCGACTCGGTCGAGGACGCGGTCGAGGACGGCGTCGAGTGGGTGGGCAACCGGGTCGAGGACGCGGGCAATTGGACCGCCGACCGGTTGCAGGACGTCGGTTGGGAGTCCGGCGCCGACTGGGTGCGCGAGCAGTCCCGTTCGGTCGCCAACCGGCTGGGCGCAGAGGTCGACGAGATGGACCTCGGGCAGACCGAGGACAAGACCAAGCTGATCTACGGCAGCCCGAGCAAGATCAACTCCACTGCCGAGAAGCTCCGCGCTTTCCAGTCGGCCTTCGACGACACCGGCGACGGTCTCAAGGGCCTCGACTCGTCCCGGCTCAAGGGCGAGGCCGCCGACGCGCTGCGCACCGCGGTGAGCACCCAGCCGCCCAAGTGGTACGACGCCGCGGATGCCTGCGCGAAGGCGGTCGGCGCGATCGAGGCGTTCGCCGACACCGTCACCTGGGCGCAGGGACGGGCACAGACGGCGGTCGACAAGTGGAAGGAGGGGGTCAAGGCCTCCGAGGACGCCGCCGACGCCCACCGCAAGAAGGTCGACGACTACAACAAGGCCGTCGACCGCTACAACGCCCAGCCCGCCGACAAGCGGGAGCCGTCCTCGCTCCCGCCGCGCCCCGCCGAGACTTTCGACGACCCCGGCAAGAAGCTGATGAAAGAGGCGCAGGACATCCTCGCCGAGGCCCGCAAACAGCGGAACTCGGCCGCGGAGACCGCCCGTTCCGCGGTCCGCGCCGCCCGCGACATGGCGCCGAAGAAGCCTTCGTACGCCGAGCAGTTGCGCGACGGGTACGAGGAAATGCAGCTCATGGGCGACCATGTCGGCGGCGGCATCATCAAGGGCACGGCCGGCATCGTGAACTTCGTGCGCTCGGTCGACCCCATGGACCCGTACAACCTCACGCACCCGGCCGAGTACGCCACGTCCCTCAACAGCCTGGCCGCGGGCCTGGTGGTGGCCGCCAACGACCCCGTCGGCACCGGCACCCAGATGGTCAAGGACTTCATGAAGGACCCGGCCGAGGGCGTCGGCCGGCTGATCCCCGACCTGGCGTTGACCGCGGCCACCGGTGGCGGCGGCGCCGCGGTGAAGGGCGTGCGCCTCGCCGAGGAGGCGTCCGACGTCGCACGGGTGCGCAGGCTGGTCGACGACGCAGAGGACGGCGCTCACCGCCGTCCCGACGGTGAGCGCGTCACCGACGGCTCCGACCCGGTGGACCTCGCCACGGGCCGGATGTTCCTGCCCCAGAGCGATGTGGAGATCCCCGGCATCCTGCCGCTGGTCTTCACCCGACGCACCGAGTCCGGCCTGGCCACCGGCCGCTTCCTGGGGCCGTCCTGGTCGTCCACGGTCGACGAACGGCTGGAGATCGACGCCGTCGGAGTCGTCCATGTCACCGCCGACGGCCTCCTGATCACCTATCCGCATCCGGTCCCCGGCGACCCCACCCGGGCGGCTGCAGGCAGGGCCCGCACGCTGCTCGCCCGTGACGCCGACGGGGCGTACGCGCTGACCGACCCCGACTCGGGCGTGGTCCGCCACTTCGCCGCCCCGGTGGGCGCCGAACCCGGCGGTGACGGAACCGCCTGGCTGTCCGGCCTCACCGAACGCAACGGCCACACCCTCACCGTCGACCGGGCCGAGGACGGGCTGCCGCTGGCCCTCGTCCACTCGGCGGGCCACCAGGTGAAGCTGACCACCGCAGACGGCCGGGTGACCGCACTCTCCCTGGCCGGCGCGGGAGAGCACGGCGCGGACCTGCCGCTGATGGGCTACGGCTACGAGGACGGCGACCTCACCACCGTGACCAGGCCGTCCGGCGCCGTCACCGCCTTCCGGTACGACGAACGCCACCGGGTCATCGCCTGGATCGACTCCAACGGACGCCGCTACGACTACGTCTACGACGACCGGGACCGGGTCGTCGCCGAGGGCGGCGAGGCCGGCCACGTCCAGATCACCCTGGCGTACACCGAACCGGACGCCGCGACCGGCCACCGGACGACGGTCCTGACCACCGCCGACGGCCGGGCCACCCGGCATCTGATCGGCCCGGGCTGCCAGGTCCTGGCCACCACGGACGCGCTCGGCCACACCACCCGGTTCCGCCACGACCCGAGCGGCAACCTGCTGTCCCGTACCGACCCGCTCGGCGCCACCACCGGCTTCACGTACGACGAGGAGGGCCGGCTGGTCTCGGCCGTCCGCCCGGAGGGCTCCGAACTGCGTCTCGTACGCGGCCGGTTCGGGCTGCCGGTGGAGGTCGTGGGGCCGGACGGCGCCCGCACGGCATACGCGTACGACGAGCGCGGCAACCGCACGTCGGTCACCGATCCGGCCGGACACACCACCCGCACCTCCTACGACGACGCCGGCCGGCTCACCTCGGTCACCGACGCCCTCGGGGACACGACCCACGTGGAGTGCGACGCGGCCGGGCTGACCGTTGCGGTGACCGACCCGTCCGGCGCCGTCACCCGCACCGAGCGGGACGGGCTCGGCCGCCCGGTCCGCGCCACCGACCCCACGGGCAGGGTCACCCGACTCGAATGGAACGCGGACGGATGGCTCGCCCGCCGCACCGGCCCGGCCGGCGACACCGAGTCATGGACCTACGACGGCGAGGGCAACTGCCTGACCCACACCGACGCCGCCGGCGGCGTCTCGAGCTACGAATACACCCACTTCGACCTCCCGCTCGCCGGCACCCGGCCCGACGGCGGCCGCTACGAGTTCGAGCACGACAACGACCTGCGCCTCACCCGGGTCACCAACCCGCAGGGCCTGACCTGGACTTACGAGTACGACGCGGTCGGCAACATCGTGTGCGAGACCGACTTCGACGGGCGCGACCTGACCTACCGCGTGGACGCCGCGGGCCGGCTCGCCGCCCGCGTCGACGCGCTCGGCGGAACCATCTCCTTCGAGCGCGACCGGCTCGGCCAGGTGCTCAGCAAGAACGTCGACGGCCAGGTCACGACCTACGCGTACGACCGGGCGGGCCGCCTCCTGGAAGCGATCGGACCGGAGAGCGAGCTCCGCTACCAGTACGACCGCTGCGGGCAGGTCAAGACGGAGCTGGTGGACGGCCGCCCGCTCGTCCACTCCTACGACGACCTGGGGCGGCGCATCCGCCGGACCACGCCCACCGGCCACGTCACGTCCTACGCCTATGACTCCGGCGGGCTCCCCTCGCGGCTGACCACGGGAGGCCGGCGGGTCGACTTCACCCACGACGGCGCCGGCCGCGAGCTGGCCCGCGCCTTCGGGGACGCCATCACCATGACGTCGGCCCGTGACGAGGCGGGACGGCTCGCCGCGCAGCACATCACCGCCGGAGCCCGGGCCGTCAACAGCCGCGCCTATGCCTACCGCGCCGACGGGCAGCTGCTCTCCGTCGCGGACCGGCTGTCGGGCACCCGCACCTTCGACCTGGACCCGATGGGCCGGGTCACCGCCGTCCACGCCCCGGGCTGGACGGAGCGGTACGCCTACGACGACGCGGGCAACCAGACCTCGGCGTCCTGGCCGGACCGGCACCCGGGCAGCGAGGCGACCGGTGAGCGCGCCTACACCGGCACCACCATCACCCGCGCCGGAGACGTCCGCTTCGAGCACGACGCCCTCGGCCGGGTCACCCTGCGGCAGAAGACCCGCCTGTCCCGCAAGCCCGACACCTGGCGCTACGAGTGGGACACGGAGAACCGTCTCACCTCCGTCACCACCCCCGACGGGACCCGATGGCGCTACCGCTACGACCCGCTGGGCCGCCGCACCGCGAAACAGCGCCTCGCGGCCGACGGCGAGAGCGTGGCCGAGGAGGTCCGTTTCACCTGGGACGGACTCACCCTGTGCGAACAGACCAGCCAGCGGCCCGACGCCCCGCACACGGTCGCCCTCACCTGGGACCACCGGGACGTCGTCCCGCTGACCCAGACCGAGCGCATCCTCACGGCCGACAGCCGTCAGCAGGAGATCGACCGCCGGTTCTTCGCCATCGCCACCGACCTCGTGGGCACCCCGACCGAACTGATCGACGACTCGGGCGACATCGCCTGGCGCAGCCGGAGCACACTCTGGGGCACCACCGCCTGGGCTCGGGACAGCAGCGCCTACACCCCGCTCCGCTTCCCCGGCCAGTACTACGACCCCGAGACCGGCTTCCACTACAACTACTTCCGGCACTACGACCCCGAGACCGGCCGCTACACCTCCCCGGACCCACTGGGCCTGGCTCCCGCGCCGAATCCCGTCGGCTATGTGGACAACCCGTACGCGGGCTGCGACCCGCTGGGCCTCATGCCCAAGTACACGAAGGAGGAGAAGGCCCAGCAGGCCAGGGAGAAGGCCCACAAGACCGCGGACGAGGTCATCGAGCGGGCTCAGGGCGGCCGGATGCGGAAGGACGGCGGCTACCACGCGGACACCCGGCACGCGTTCAGCGACGAGCGCGTGCTGGAGATCCTGAAGAACCCGGACGCGGTGTACCACTCCTCGGCAGGCAGCGGAAACCTGATCTTCCGTCAGGGCGAGGACGTCGTGGTCGCCCGGGGCGGAGGCGCCGGAGCGGGCAACGTCATCACGGCGTACGGCCCCTCGGGCATCAAAGGCACGTCCGGGGCGGAGGCGCTCGGCGGTCTGCCCACCGATCCCGGCGGGCCGATCACCCACGCGGACGTCGTGGAGGGCAGGATTCCGGGCAAGAACGGCTACATGGCTCCGGCGGAGCAGATCAAATGAGGCAGCACGGTATGAAGATCACCCTCGGCGACGACTGGACCGCGACGGTGACGGGCGAACCCCTGCGCGTCACTCCGGGCTTCGACTTCTCGAGCCCCGGCGTGCGCCTTGCGCCGTACGCGAACCGGGAGGAACGCGAGCGCTTCCTCCTGGACACCTTCGGCAGCCAGGAGTGGCTGTGGGACACCCCGGACACGCTCGGGTTCGACCGGGTGAGCCGGGAACTGGTCGGCGCAGAGTTCCGGCTGCCCCACGAGTCCGCCTCCGCCGAGGACTGCGCCCGACTCTCCTCCGTGCCCCCCGTCCTCCCGGGCGGGCTGCGCGCGGACGAGGAGCGGGACTGCCGCCTCGAGGTCACCTCGGTGCTGTGCCGTGCGCCCGGAGACGCCGAACTGACCTGTCTGCGCGACCTCGACGTCCTCGACGAACCGCTGCAGGCCCGCATCGGCATCGCCCCGGACGTGGCGCTCCTGGTCCAGCACGGCACCGTCGTCGGCTGGAGCCTCACCGATCCCGCGCGCCATCTGACGAGCGCCTGTGCCGCCCCCGACCCCGACCCGCCGTCCCCGGCCACCCGCCGGCTGCTCAGTGCCTGCCTGGACCTGATCACCGATCCGCTGCTCGACGAGGTGCAGGACCGCGAGCCGGCCGCCCTGGCCCGGCTTCGGGAGATCCACCAGGCCCTGCGCGTCCAGCGCGAGGACCGGCACCGCGCCGACGCCCTGCTCTCGCTCATCAGCAACCTGGTGGAGGACTACGGGGACCGGTGACGGTCGGTCAGCCGGGCAAGCCGAGCCGCACCGGGCGCTGCGGACGGCAGGGAGAGGCGGTCCGCAAGCCGGCGCGACCCGTTGTCGGTGCCGTCCGTCATGATCGGACCCATGAACGAGATCGACACGGCCGCGCCCCGCGCCTCCCGCACATGGAGCGGATTCGCCGCATCCGCCGCCCTGCAGGGTCTCGTCGGGGCCTCGGGCTCCTGGAACGACGACTCCTTCGCCGACATCCGGCGCATCGGCCACTACATCGAAGGCAGTTGGGCGCCCCAACCGGGCGAACGGGAGGTCCGTCCGCCCGCGGCGGGCAGTTGGACGGAACTCATAGGACGCACGGGCGCACTCGCGCTGCGCGCGGCCGTCTCCGCGACCAGGCCGGAGCGCCGCGAGGTGCTGCTCGACTTCCTGGAGATGTGGGCGCGCACGCCGTTCGCCGACCCGGCCTACCGTTTCCGCCTGGGCCGGCTCGCCGGCACGACCTCGTTCGCCGTCCGTGACCACCGCGGAGCTTCCTTCGGCCTGCACCTGCCGGTCGCGCGGGTGACTCGCTACTTCGAGGCCGTGCTCCCCGGCAGTGAGGCCGCTCCGCGCCCGGAGGAACCCCTCTACGTCGTGGACTGCCACCGCGGTTGGGGCACCCCGGGGCAGTTGCTGCGCCTGGTGGAGCTCGTCCGGGAGCGCGGCCCGGTCGCCGGGGACGTGGACGCGGCCCTCGCCCTGAGCGAGGCGACCGGCCTGAGCCGCCCCGCCGCGGCCCTCGTTCTGGCCGGTAACCCGGGTGCGGGCGGCTACCGCATGCCCTTCCTCGACGAGCACGAGCGCGCCGTGTTCGGCTTCAAGGCCGGCGAACTCGAGTCGGCGCGCGCCGAGTTGTCGATGCTGCACGACGGTGAGCGGCTGGCCCTGCTCGCCGACGTGATGCCCGCGGACCCCGCGGACCTGTGGGAGCCGGGCGGCCTCGCCCGCGTCGCGGAGCGCACCGCCGCGGCCTGGGCGGAGCAGCACGGCGCCCGTCCGCACGCACCGTGGACCACCTGGCAGGCCGCAGTCGCCCTGGAGACCCGGATGCCGGCGACCCACCTGTGCCACCTGTTCCTAGACCCGGCGAACGCCACCCTGCCACCGGGCTTCTACCTGCGGGTCTGGCCCTGCCCGCCCGAGCACCGCCACCTGCGCACCGCGTGGGACGTCATGGGCGACTACGACGCCGGGACCGTCGCGGACGCCGTCTTCGCCGGCCTGCCGTGGGCGTACGCGGACCTCCCCGCCGGGGATGCCGTACGCACCGGGGCACCGGACGTCGTCCGCCATCTGCGCAAGGTGCTGGCCGGGCGGGACTCACCGGCCCGCATCCTGTACTCGGGCGTGATCCGCGGCAACCGGGGAAGCCGGCGCTGGGACTGGCTGACGGACGGCACGTGCGACCGCGTCACGGCCCGCATCACCGCCGACGACCTGCCTCCGGGCCGCTACGAGTCCGACCCGCGCGCCTGCGCCCCCGACCTGGTCGCCGACGTCACCGCCACCCTCGACCTGCCCGAGGATGCCGCCGCCCTCTACCTTCAGCTTCTGTTGCTCCCTGTGCCCTCGGACCGCAACGTGCGGCGATGGAACGCCTGGACACCGGCCCGCCACAAGGCAGCCGCGGCGGAGCTGGTGGCGCGTGGCCTGGTGGTGGAGGACCGCCGGGCCCGCGCGGGACGCACACTCTTCCTGCCCGGCCAGTGGGCTCACGCCAAGAAGCCGCTGCCGCCGATGGAGTCCTGGAAAGCACCCCTGATCGGAGCGCAGCTGAGCGCCGACGGGAGCGAGGTAAGGGCCTTCGAACTGCTTCCGGGCACGCTCCCCGAACTGTTCACCGAGGCCTGGCGGCTGGTCCGCAGGGGGGAGGGGCCGACGGGCTGACCGGTGGGGGCCTGAAAGAGCGACGCCAGGTGGCCCAGTGCGTGGCCCGTGCCGTTCTCCGGGGCGGCAGCCCGTGCGGTCTTCCGCGACGGCGGCCGCCGGGTCCCGGGCGGAGGCCGCCTCAGTGGGGGGCGGAGGGCGCTCATGCCGGCCGCTGCGGAGACGCCGAAGAGCGGGAGGCCGTGGCGCGCGCGGAAGCGGCGGGTGTGGACGGCGGTGGCCGTGGCGGCCAGGGCGAGCAGCACGAGGGACTGGACACGGGCGAGCAGCGGCACCGTGTCGGTGGGCAGTGTGAGGGCGGCGAGCGTGCCGAATCCGCCGTCGAGGATCTGCTCGCTGCCCCAGAGAAGAGTGAGAGCGCGCAGTCCCTGACGGAACTCGGCGGAGTCCTGCCACGCCTTGCTCCGCGCCCGGGCCGCCGGTCCCCGGTGCAGTCGCCGGCCCAGTTGGAAGGCCAGAGGTATGCGGGTGAATCCGGTGCTGAGCACCCAGCTGCCGACGACGAGGGACAGCACCGCGTCCTTGCACAGCAGGACGCGGGTGCCGCCGCCCAGGAGGGAAGCCGGCGCGGCGGCGGCCAGCAGGACCGTGAAAAACAGGTCCACACCGTCGATCCGGCGCTGCCGCACCGCACCGGACAGCAGGTGCAGGGCAGGCGGTGCGCCGCTCAGCAGCAGCGCCGGGGCCTGGTCGGCGCCCAGGGCGTGGGCCGCCTAGTAGACGACGAGCGGGAGGAGGATGTCGAGGGCGAGCGAGAGCAGCGGGGCGAAGAGTCTCCCGGTCGGCTTCTCGGCCGTGCCCGATCGCTGTGCGGGTTGCATTTCCGTCATCGCTGTCCCTCCTCGCTCCGGTGCGGGTGCCGAGCCGGGCGGCGCAGCCACGGCGGCGCCCGGCTGCCTCAGCTGCGGCCGGACGGCGCCACCTGTGGGAAGACGCTAGGTGCGGGGCCGGGCCCGGTGGATCGGAGCAGGGGTGGAGAGCCGGGTGGAAAGCAGGTGGAAGCACGGGACCACGACCTCCACCGGCGCACCGCACCCCAGGGTGGAGACAAGCCGGCCGGGTTCAGTTCCGCAGCGACGCCAGCGCGGCGGCCACCCGTTCGCACGCCTCCGGCGGTGTCGAGGCGTGCGGGGAGAGCCTGAGCGAGTCGGCGCGCACCGTCGGAGTGACACCCTCGGCGTGCAACGACTTCGCGACGAGGGGCGGCTCGTGGTCCGGCATCGTGAAGGAGAGGATGCCCGCGCGCCGCACCGGGTCGGTGGGGGAGAGGACGCGGCCGCCGCGTTCCCTGACGACCTCGGTGAGTTCGGCGATCCGCGTGGCGATCGCGGCCTCGATCGCCGCGACGGTGTGCCGCTCGACGAGGCCCAGTGCGGCCGCGAACGCGGCGGCCGTGACCGGGCTGAGATTGGTGATCGACCACCGTTGCGCGTCCGGGGCGGGTGGGTGCTCTGTACCGTCGAAGAGGCCGACGTCCTCGACGCCCGTCCAGCCGGTGAGGACCGGCTCCAGGGATTCCAGCGCGCGGTCGGACAGGGTCGCGAAGCCGGTGGCCCATCCCGCGCGCAGCCATTTCTGACCGCCCGCGACCAGCACGTCGGCCGCGTCCCAGGGCATCCCGGCCACGCCGAACGCCTGGATGGCGTCCACGATCAGCAGCCGGTCCGGTCCGATCGCCTCGCGCAGCGCCGCCAGGTCGGCACGGAAACCGGTGCGGAAGTCCACGGCGCTGACGGACACGGCGACGACGTCGTCGGTCAGCGCGGCGCGCACCAGGTCGGGGGTGACCCCGCTGCCGGGCACCGGGTCGAGCCAGCGTGGCGTGGCCCGGCCCAGGTCCGCGGTGCGGCGCCACGGATAGTGGTTGGCGGGGAAGTCGGTGCGTGGTGCGAGGACCACACCCTCCCGGATGCCGAGAGCGGCGTGGAACAGACCGGTGGACGCGTTCGGGAGCAGCACGGTGTGCTGTGCGTCGGTGCCCGCGAGGCGGGCGGCCGTGTCACGTGCGGTCCCTTCCGCGCGCATCAGGCCGTCCACGGTGGTGTGGTCGGCGCGGGCGGACTCCTCCATGGCTCGCGCGGTGGCGGCCACGGCGTCCCGCGACGGCGGACCGAACCGTGCGAAGTCGAGGTACCCGGCGGGCGTGTCGAAGTGGGCTGCGTACGACGTGAGCACGGGGCTCGTCCTTCCGGGACGGTGCGGGTCGGGCGGTGTGGCGGCGGGTGCGCCGGGTGAGGAGTGTCCCGCGTGCGATGGACAGGCGTCCCGCCGCCCACCGCCGCGTGCGCATCCTCACCCGCCCGCACGGTACGCGCCTCGCTCCGCGCGAACCGTCCCGGGGGTGCCGGCCCGCATCCGACAGGCGAATACGGGACGGCCGGGCAGCCCCTGCTCAGGGGTTGCCCGGCCGTCCCGTTCGCCGATGCCGGTGAGGCCGTGGCTCAGTGCCCCGGGGCCCCCTCGGGGCGCGCGTGGCGCGGCAGGAGGAACGCGAGCAGGAAGGTCAGGGCGAGCATGCCGTCGACGATCCACAGCACCGTCTGCATGACGGACCCGAAACCGCTCTGGAAGGCCGACGACGCGGTGGCCTGCAGCGCGGCGGGTATCCGGGCGCCGGCCTGAGGAGAGGTCACGGCGGACCGGGTGTCCTTCTCCAGGCGCGTGCAGGACGCCGGCGTCGCGGCGGGATCCTTGGCGACGGCGCGGGCCGAGGCGCACGTACGCAGGTCCGCCACGATGCGCTCCTGAGCGGCGGGCGCGACGTGTGCGGCGGTCAGCTGCCCCCGCAGGCCGTCCGAGCGGTGGTCGACGGCGGTGGCGATCCCGCCGCCCAGCAGACCGAAGAACACGGTGCCGAGGATGGCCACGCCGAAGGCGCCGCCGAGCTGCTGTACCGCGGTCATGGTGCCGGACGCCGAACCCGTCTCGTGCTGCTCGACACTGGCGAGCACGATGTCGAAGAACGGCGCCATCAGCAGGCCCATCCCGATGCCGGTGACGAGCAGGGACGGCAGGAGCTGCCAGGGGCCGACGCCGCTCCCCACCATGTCGAGGGTCAGCCACACGCCGAACACGCCCACGGCCATGACCAGCGTGCCCGCCTGCAGGACGGCCCGTCCGAACCGGGCGACACCCTGAGCGATCCCGAAGCCGACGATCATGCCGCCCGACCAGGGCACCATCACCAGTCCCGCCTTGAGCGGCGAGTAGCCGAGGCCGATCTGGGTGTAGAGGTTGAAGACCAGCATGAAGCCCTGCATGGTCGAGAAGAAGACCAGCCCGAGGGCCATGCCGCCGCTGAATCCACGCTTGCGGAAGAGGCTGGGGACGACCAGCGGGTCCCGGCCGGCCTTGCTGCGGCGCGACTCGTACATGCCGAAGGCGACGAAGGCGACCCCCGAGGCGGCCATCATCACGAACGTCCACACGGGCCAGTCGTACTCACGGCCCTGGACCAGCGGGAAGATGATGAGCAGTGCGGCCAGCGAGACCAGGAGCATGCCGGGGATGTCCAGGCGCGGCTTGCTGCCGGACTGGCCTTTCGGCAGATAGCGCAGGGCGCCGGCGAGGGCCGCGGCACCCAGCGGCAGGTTGATCAGGAAGATCATCCGCCAGCCGGTGCCGAAGTAGTCGGCGTCCACGAGCCAGCCCGCCAGGATCGGCCCGCACACCGCGGACAGTCCCATGACCGGGCCGAACATGCCGAAGGCCTTCTGCGACTCCTTCGGCGGGAACATCTCCTTGATCATGCCGAGGCCCTGCGGCAGCATCACCGCGCCGAACAGTCCCTGTACGACGCGTGCGGCGATCAGCATCTCGGGCGACACGGAGATCGCGCACAGCAGCGACCCCACGGTGAAGCCGGCGGCCCCCACCAGGAACATCCGGCGGCGCCCGTGGATGTCCCCGAGCCGCCCTCCGGTTACCAGCCCGACGGCCATCGAGAGGGTGTACGCGGCGGCGAGCCACTGCAGAGTGGAGGCACCGCCGCCGAGGTCGGCCCGCATGGAGGGGCCGGCGATGTTCGTGACGACGGCGTCGAGGAGATCCATCACCTCGGCCGCCAGGATCACGAAGAGCGCAGCCCAGCGCCACCGGTAGGGCGCTGGCGAGTCGGTGGGCGTCTCGGTGGACGCGACACCGGTGGTGGACATCGGAACTCCTCGCAGAGGGGCCGCGCCGCGGTGACGACCCGCGGGCGCGGTGGGACGGATGGATGTGACTGCCCGGCTCGCCGTACGGCGCGCGGAGACGGACGATCGGATGCACGAGAGAACAGCGTTCACCGTAGCAGAACAGTGCTCACTCCGAGAACGGCGTTCATTAAGATATAGCGCAATCCCAGCGGCTCGGACAAGATATATCGCGTTCCTGGGCGGCTGAACGCCGCTCGCCGGAGGAGAACACTGTTCTCCCGGCGTCTAGACTGTCCTCATGACCGACGCGGCCGCCGGCACCCCCGCACCCCCTCCGCCGTCCCCCTGGGAGCGCGAGCGCCCCGCTCGCGCCCGCGTCGCTCCCGTCCGCGCGCCCCTGTCGCGCGAACGGGTCGTCGAGGCCGCCTTCACCGTGCTGGACCGCCAGGGGCTCGACGGGCTGTCGATGCGCCAGGTGGCGGCCGAACTCGGGGTCACGGTCTCCGCCCTCTACGCCCACGTCAGCTCCAAGGACGACCTCCTGGAGCTGATGTACAGCCGGCTCTTCGACGGCTTCGAGATTCCCGAACCCGACCCGGAGCGGTGGCGGGAGCAGGTACGGGACTTCGCCCGCTCCGGACGGCAGCGCCTGCTGTCCCACCGGGACATGGCCAGGATCTCCATGGCTCACGTCCCCTTCACTGCCGAACTGCTGCCGCACGTAGAGGCGTTGCTCGCCGTCTTTCGTACGGCAGGGCTGCCCGACCGCATCGCGGCGGAGGCCGGTGACCTCATCTCCACCTACATCGACGGGTTCGTCCTGGAGGAGGGCATGTGGCAGGACCGGGCTGCCCAGCACGGCGGTGACGGTTCCTCCCTGGCCCGCCCCGACTGGCGCGAGATGGCCGACAAGATGCAGGACTACTTCGCCTCGCTGCCGGAAGAGGACTTTCCCCACCTGCGCGCCCTGGCCGGGCTGATGGTGACGGACTCCTCCGACGAGCGGTTCGACATCGGTCTGGAGATCATCCTGCGCGGCCTGGCGAGCTACCTGCCGGACCCGGCGGCCTGACGTGTGCCTGCCGCGTCAGCCCTGGTGAGCGGCACTGTTACGGCAGCCTTCAGCCTCGGGCTTCCTGCTAGCGGTAGGTGAGAACCACCGCTGGCTGCAAAGACATGACCCGGTCGCAGCGCAAGGCTGGACGCAGTTGGGTTCCCTGTGGCGGAGGTGAAGACAGTACCCCCTCCGCTGCGGGCTCACCTTTCGGAAAGGACTCGTCATGAGCGCAAACGCGTCCAGGATCGCGCGCCTGGCTTCCGTGTCCGTCGCTACGGCCGCCCTGGCGTTCACCGGAGTCGGTGTTGCCAGTGCCGCCTCGGCTCACTCGGACGCACACAGCGGTGTGGTCTCCGCGAGCCACCACGGTGACCGGGGTGACGGCGGTCGTCACGGCCGCGATCACGATGACGGCGGCGGACGGTTCCGTGACGCCGGTGACTGGTGGAACGACAACGGCCACGACGGTGGCCGGAGTCACGACCACGGCGGTTACGGAGACCACGGTTACGGAGACCACGGTGACGGCGGCCACGGCTACGGCGGTGGCCATGGCGGTGGCCACGGCGGTGGCTACGGAGGAGGTCACGGCGGCGGCCACGGTGGAGGTCACGGGCGTTGAGCCAGACGCGAGGTGGGGCCCCGTCTCCCTGTGAGGCGGGGCCCCACCTCGCGCATTCCGATCGTCTGCGTCGGTGAGACTCTCTTCCCCGTGCCCCTGCCAGGTGCTCACCCGGCGCGGCTCACCGACAATGTCAGGTATGACGCCAGGAAGCCCCAGCGCCGGGGACGGGCCCGCCGGCGACGGACAGGTCATGGCGGAACTGCGGGTCGTTCTCGCCGACGATGACGTCCTGCTGCGCGAAGGACTGGCCAGTCTGCTGCAGCGTTCGGGCTGTGCGGTGGTCGGGCAGGCCGCCGACGCGGCACAGTTGCTCGACGTGGTCCGGCAGGCGACGCCGGAGCTGGTGGTGGTCGACATCCGGATGCCGCCGGGGCAGACCATCGAGGGGCTGGAGGCAGCGCGCACCATCCGGCAGGAGTTCCCCGCCATGGGCATCCTCGTTCTGTCGGCCCATGCCGAGGTGGAGCATGCCTTGGAGTTGCTGGCCAGTGGCCGCAGCGTCGGCTACCTGCTCAAGAGCCGGGTGGGTGACGTGCAGGAGTTCCTGGAGGCACTGCGGCGGATCGCCAGAGGGGGGTCGGTGGTGGATCCGGCGCTGGTGCAGGAGTTGGTGTCCGCCCGTCGCCGGGAGGATCCGCTGGCCGTGCTCAGTGCGCGGGAGCGCGAGGTGCTGGAGCTGATGGCCGAGGGCCGGTCCAACGCCGGTATCGGCCGTCGGCTGTGGGTCACCGAAGGAACGGTGGAGAAACACGTCCGCAGCATCCTGGCCAAGCTGGACCTGCCGGAGACCGACGACGACCACCGTCGCGTCCGGGCTGTGATCACCTACCTGGAGGCCCGTTGACCGGGTCGTCCCGGTGGCCGTCGTCCACCCCGGCGAGCAGGGTGCGGACGGCGTCGCCCGACAGGAGCGTCTTGCACAGGAAGCCCACCGCGGGGCTCGCCTCGATCAGGTCGGCGTACTCCTCCTCGGCGTGGCTGGAAATCAAGATCACCGAGAGGGGGGTCGGACCGGTCTCGCGCTGCATCCGTCCGGCCAGTTCCAGGCCGCTCTCGACACCGAGGTCGATGTCCACCAGCGCCACGTCCGGCCTGAGTTGCTCGGCCAGCCGGAGTGCCTGGTCGCTGTTCCGTGCCACGCCCACGACGGCGATGTCCTGGTGTGCCAGCAGACAGCGAGCGGCGTTCAGGAAGTAGGGGTTGTCATCGACAACCATGCAGCGCAACATGCCTACAGGATCCCAGGGCAGTACCTGGTCGGCATTCCTGCTACCTGTATTCGCGGCCCGTTCTGCCTGCGGCGTCCATGGCCTGTGTACTGCTGTCAACTGCAGTCCGGTCCCTCCCGCTGACCGGTAGAGACATTGGGCGCTGGCCGCGAAGACGCGCACGGGCGCCGGCCGCGACCATGGGGGCATCCAGGACGGACGGCGCTCCAAGCCCCGGTACTGGAGGAGGTGATGGGCGTGAGGTACGACGACAGCACCGTGCGGTACGGCCACAGCACACCGACGTCCGCATGTCCTTGGAGGACCCTGGCGCACTGCCCGGAAGCCGCCTGGCAGGCCCGCACCATGGCTCAGGAGTTGCTGACGCGGTGGGGGGTCGCGGGCGAGGTCGCGGACTCGGTCCTGCTGACCGTCTCCGAACTGGTCGCCAATGCAGTACGACACGCCCAGCCGCCGCTGAACGTCGGACTGGATCGCGATCCCGACACCGGCCATGTGCATGTCGAGGTGGCGGACGGAGGTCCCGCAGCCGACGACCGGCAGGCTGGTCTCGCCGCCGACGAACACGGCCGCGGACTGATGATCATCGACCAGCTCACCGCGGCCCACGGCGACCGCCAGGAAGCGGGCCACGCCGTCCACTGGGCCGACATCGCCTATGCAGTGTGAACCGAGCACAACGCCTCGCGGTGCCGCGCCCGGCGCCGGCCACCGCCGGCATTCCGCGGCGACCAGCTTCCCCACCGGCCCGATGTGTCACACTTTGATGAAGTACGTCCGTTCATGCTCGGTCAGGGAAGCGATGCGATGGCACGGCGTTGGGTCCGCTTGCCGGCTCTGCGCTGGTCGAAGCGGTTTCTCGCCGGCGTGACCATGGTGGCAGCGGTGACCGGTCTCATCGCGCTCCTCAAGCCGCACGTCGCGTCGGTGCACCTGCTGGTGCTCTATCTGCTCGTCGTCCTTCCCGTCGCCGTGGTGTGGGGGACGAGGCTCGCACTGGTCATGTCGGTGCTGTGCGTCGTGGTCTACGGCTACCTGTTCGTTCCGCCGTTCCACGTGCTGGACGTCGGCACCGCCGAGAATCTCGTCGCTCTGGGGGTCTTCCTCCTCACGGCGGTGGTCGTGGGACAGCTGGCGGCCCGGTTGCGGCAGGCGGCACTGGCGGCGCAACACCTGATGGAGGAGCAGTCCGCATTGCGCCGGGTCGCGACCCTGGTCGCCCGTTCGGGACCGCCCTCAGCGGTCTTCGAGGCCGTCACCCGCGAGGTCGGCCTGCTCTGCGGTGCCGACGTGGCCCGCATGGAGCGCTACGAGCCGGACGGGACCGTCACCGGCGTCGCCGCCTGGAGCAGGAGCAGACGACCGGACCCCCTGCTCGTCGGCACCCGCTTCGACCTGAACGGGCTGAGCGTCGCCCGCGATGTCCGGTGCAGCGGTCGCCCGGTCCGGATCGAGAGCTTCGCCGGCGCCACGGGGGCGATCGCCCAGGAGTCGCGTGCGGTGGGTATCCGCGCGTCGGTCGGCTGCCCGGTCACCGTGGGCGGGCGCCTGTGGGGGGTGATCGCCGCCTCCACGAACAGCGACAGACCCTTCCCGGGGCACACAGAGGCGCAGATCGCCAGCTTCACCGAGCTGGTTGCCACCGCCGTGGAGAACGCCGAGGCCCGTGCCGAGTTGACCGCCTCACGCGCCCGCATCGTCAACGCCGCCGACGACACGCGCCGGCAGATCGAGCGCGACCTCCACGACGGCGTCCAGCAACGGCTCGTGTCGCTGGTGCTGCTCCTGGGTTCGGCACAGGAGATGGTGCCCGGCGGGCTGGCGGAGCTTCGCGCGAGGCTCCGCGAAGTGGCCACCGGGTTGACGGACGCGTCGGACGAACTGCGCGAGATGGCGCGGGGCATCCACCCTTCGATTCTCGTCAAGGGCGGTCTCGTCTCCGCGCTCAAGGCGCTCGCTCGCCGCTCGCCCGTCCCGGTCGATCTCGTACTGCATGCCGAAGGGGATCTGCCCAAGCAGGTCCAGGTGAGTGGCTACTACATCGTCTCCGAGGCGCTGACCAACGTGGTCAAGCATGCGCGCGCCTCGGCCGTCACGGTCACGGTCGAGCCCGGCGAGGGCGTGTTGAGCCTGACCGTCCAGGACGACGGCGTCGGCGGTGCCGACTTCGCGGGAGGTACCGGCCTCGTCGGTCTCAAGGACCGTGTGGAGGCGCTCGGCGGTCGGATCTACGTGGACAGCCCGCGCGCAGTGGGCACCACTCTGCGTGCCGAACTGCCGCTCTCGGACAGGGACCGGTCCTACGCGGAGCCGGCACAAGGGCGGCGGTGAGCCGGCACCGGCCGGCGCCGGTCAGGTGCGTTGCTCCGACGACGGCCGCAGGAGCTTGTCGAGCGTGATCGGCAGGGCCCGGACGCGGATGCCGGTCGCGTGGTGTACGGCGCCGTGCGAGCATCGGCGCGCACAGCTGGTGCAGTCCGGCGAAGGCGAGCTCCATCTCGGACTCGACGCCCCCGACCTGGGCGATGAGGCATCCCGTGGCCCGCTGGCCCGCGTAGTCCAGCAGGGCCGTCTTTCCCACCCCGGGCTCGCCGCGCAGGACCAGCACCGAACTTCCGCCGGCTCGGACCCCCTCCACCAGGCGATCCAGTGCCTCGCACTCGCGGTCCCGACCGCGCAGTCCGGACCCGGCATGGCCGTCGTGGGGCATAGCCATGACCAAGGGTAGGGACGGCGGCCACTGGCCTGGCAACCCGTCCGCCCGCCTCGACACGCGCGCCCGCCTGATCGAGACGAGACTGGTGATCGATGGAGAAGCCCACTGCCGCCTCCACAGGAGGGTCGACATGAGCACCTACCTGATCAATCACCTGCGCATCCCCGGCGGGATTCCGAACGAGGCGGCGCTGGCCTACCTGGAACAGGTGGAGGAGACCGCGAAGCCGTTCGGCGGCACGTGGCTGGCCCAGGGCGATGCGGACGTGGTCGAGGGCGCATGGCCGGGCTCGGTGGTCCTGATGGAGTTCCCCAGTCGCGCCGACGCGGAGAACTGGTACAACTCGCCCGAGTACCAGAAGATCCTCCCGCTGCGCGTCAACAACGCGATTTCTGACCTCATCCTGATCGACAGCGTCGGCCAGGACTTCACGGTGCGAGGCTTCGCCCAGCAGATCAGGACGGTGATCGCGGCGGCCTCCGGGATCGAGGACTGAAACGGCTCCGCGCCGTATCCCCGGGCCGGGGCGGCCTTGTCGGCCGGGCTCAGGAACAGGCCTTGAGGAATTCGATGAGCGCCGCGTTCACCTCGTCCGGGCGTTCCTGCTGCGTCCAGTGTCCGCAGCCGGCCAGTTCGAGGGGCTTACGCCACAGACTGGGCATCAGGCCCGGGAGTTTTTCGATGAGTTCGGGCGTGCCGGGGAAGGCGGGGACGAGGTCGCGGTCACCGTAGACGTACAGGGCGGGCCGGGTGACGACGGCGCCGTGCCACGGAGCGGTCAGTTCCCAGTTGCGGTCGAGGTTGCGGTACCAGTTGAGGGCTCCGGTGAAGCCTTGGGAAAAACTCTCGGTGAGTGCGTCGAGGTCGTCCTCGGAGAACCACTCCGGCAGTACCTCGGGGTCCTCCATGGTCTCGAGCCAGCCCTGCCCGGGGTTGATCAGCGGCTGCGCGACCTCGTCGGCGTGGCCGGCGGAGCCGGAAGCCATGTAGAAGAACTTGCGGAGGGTGGTGCGTACGTCCCTCGCGAACTCGGCGTCGGCGACACCGGGGCGGTTGAAGTAGTTCCAGTAGAAGCGGCCGCCGAACCTCTTGTCCATGGCGGCCAGCGGAGGTTCGGTCCCCCGGATGGGGGGCGGCACGCTCAGGCCGGCCACCCCGAGCACCATGTCCGGTCGCAGCAGCGCGGTGTGCCAGGCGACCGGCGCGCCCCAGTCGTGCCCGACGACGTACGCCTTCTCCTCGCCCAGGGCCTGGACCAGTCCGACGACGTCGCCGACCAGATGGAGGATGGTGTACGCGTCGACGTCCTCGGGATGGTCGCTGCGCCCGTATCCACGCTGGTCGGGGGCGACCACCCGGAAGCCTGCATCGGCCAGCGGACCGAACTGGTGGTGCCAGGAGTGCCATGACTCGGGGAAACCGTGCAGAAGCACCACCAGGGGGCCCTCGCCCTGCTCGGCGATGTGCAGCCGCACGCCGTTCACGTCGACCATCCGATGCTCAACCATGTACCCGAGCGTACGCGTCGTGATCTTGTGGAGCTTCGCGAACGGTTCGCGGAACTCGGGTTCGGTGTTCGCGCCGCCCCCGTTCAGGGCCGTTCTCCGCCGTGGCCGCCCTCGCACTCCAGGGCCCGGATGATGCGGTAGTCCGCCTCGACGGCCTCCGGCTCGCTGCTGCTGAGAACGACTTCGGCGTACTGGGCCGGATCGGTGACCGGGGCGTGTCCCAGGAGGTCTGCGCTCACCGCGGCCACCGTCGGCAGCCGGCGCAGAATCCGCCCGAGGCATGGGTCGACGGCATGGCCGCTGCTCGGGTGCAGGTGCACCCGGACGACCCGGTGACCGGCCGGGCCGGGACCGAGCTGAAGGGACGAGGGCGGGAGCCAGGTGTCCAGTACCCCCGTCACGCGGTCGTAGCCGGTCGCCCTGCGCAGCGCCTCGTCCGCCAACGAGATCCCGGGTACCGCGAGCGCCGAGACGAGGAGCGGGCCCCGGCCCTCATCGTGGGCGACGCGCGCGGTGACCGGACCGCGCAGCACGCCCAGGGCGTCGAGCACGCGCGGCATGTACGCCGACAGCGCGCGCGTCAGCGGTTCGTGCGGGTGCAACAGGTCGGTGCGGTCCAGTGACTGGTCGCAGGAGCGCGTCTCGGCCCACACGTCGGTGACGACATGCTCCGGCTGCCCGTCCGCACCGGGACGGCTGACACTGTTGACGACGAACTGCCGGGTGGACAGCCGCTCGGTGAGGACCAGGTACGCGTCGCCGGGGTGTTCCGCGACCGCTCGCTTCATGGCAGGCCAGGCGGTGTTGATCTGCCTTGCTCCGGCGCAGGCCACCGGCTCGACCGGTATCCCGGCCGCAGCCGGGGCCAGCACGTAGCCGGGCAGCGGGCAGGTCTCGGCCCAGGCCAGGACCTCGGCCAGATGCGCGCTGCGGATACCACGCGGTGCCGGTAACCCGGCTCGTACCAGGGCGGCCGCCTGTTCACCACGGTCGTAGCGCAACCACGACGTCTCGGGATCGCCTTGGGGCAGGCCCAGATGCCAGCCGATCCGCTCCGCCAGTCCGATGCCCGCCGCGCTCCCGGCGACGACGGCCGATACACCCAGTCCCCGCAGTTTCTTGACCGTCCGCCGCAGGGATCCGCAATGCTGCACCGAGTCCGCGCAGGCGCCTGCCCCGCGCGCCGGTGCGAGCGCCGATGGACGGCGCCGGGCGTCCAGTTCGACGGCCACGGTTCGCCAGCCCTGCCGCGCGAAGGTCTCCGGGTGCGCGGAGCCGCCGTACGGGGCGACGATCGCCACCGTACCGGCGGCAGCTTCGAACCGGGGAGCGACAACGGGTGCGGCGGAGGAGATGGCCATGGGAACGGGCTCCAGGACGGAAGGTGTGTCAGGGCGATGGTGGCCGTGGCCGTGTGGCCGGGCGCTGACCGACTACAAGGACCAGATGCGCGCCTTTCCCTGCCAGTTGGCTTCAGGCGTGGTCGGGCCGGGAGGTGTTCTTGTGACGGGTAGGGGGGCGGGCACGGGCACTCCCGGAAGGCAGGCGCCGAGCCACGGCGTCTCGCGCATACCGGGTGCCGTGGCCGGACGGACCGTGAACGAATCCGTTCGGGGCGCCTTCGGTAACGGTGCGACGCCGAGGCCCGCGGACCGCCGGCGGGGAGACAACACCGGGTCGTAGAGCCGACGGCACGGCTCACCACTGGGCTTGCCCCGGTCGGGCAGGGGAGGAGCCCCCTGCTCAGGCGCTTCGGCGGAAGCCATGAGAGGCACGGTTCCCGTGACGGCTGCGAGGGCGAGAGGGGAAAGAAAGGGGCACAGCAGCCTCCTGCATGAGGTGCTGGGAGCTCCGGCGCAGGGCGAAATCGGCCCGTGCCCGCGACGGCGGACACGGGTGGCCTGTCCTGTGCGCGGCGTGCTGCTGCACGCCGCGAGAGCACCCAAGGGCTTGGGTTCGTTCGATCTCTGGTGGTGCGGTGGCTCGTGCCGAGTCGTGCCGGATGTCGATGTGAGGGGAGCGAGGCGGCATCACTATGTCTCTCCGAAAGGGCAAATGCAACCCGCGGATTTCCTTTCTCATCTCGCGAGAAGTTCGACGTTGAACCTTCTCGTCGAGTGAGAAATGGGCAGCCATTTCTCACCTCGTGAGAAAGATGTATGAGGCAAGATGCCCAGGTCGGGGCCGTTGCGTGGATGCCCTAGCCTGTCGTCGTACACATCCCGCCCACGTTGATAGGAGTACTGTGCGCGCCATTGTCATGAGGGAATTCGGTGACCCTGAGGTTTTGCGGCTGGAGGACGTTCCCGACCCCGAGCCCGCACGCGGACAAATCCTGCTGGACGTGAGGCTGGCGGGTGTCAACTACGCAGATGTCCATGCCCGCGGAAATACCTACCTCGCGCCGGTCGAACTGCCGTACATCCCCGGCAACGAGGTCGTCGGCACCACCACGGACGGCAAGCGTGTCGTGGCACTGACCCAGGGCGGCGGCTACGCGCAGAAGGTGGCCGTTCACCGCAGGGTGCAATGGGAGATCCCCGACGAGGTCACCGACGAACAGGCGGTGCCGCTGGCTCTGCAGGGGAACAGCGCGTACCACCTGCTCTTCACGGTCGCCCAGGTCACCAAGGGGCAGACCGTCGTCATTCCCGCCGCGGCCGGCGGCGTCGGCTCGCTGGCCGTCCAGCTGGCACACCGGGCAGGGGCCCGGGTCATCGCTCTCGCCGGCACGGACGAGAAGCGCCGGCTGGCCCTGGAGCTCGGGGCGACGGCGGCCGTCGACTCCTCCGACGAGGACGGCCTGACGGAGCGGATCCTCGACGCGGCAGGAGGGCCCGTGCATGCCGCGTTGGAGATGACCGGCGGCAAGACGCTCCATCAGACCCTCGAAGCGGTCGGCCCGCGCGGCCGGCTCGTCGTGTACGGCTTCGCCGGCGGGCAGCTCGCCGACGTCCCCGTGCACAAGCTGCTCCAGAAGTCCGTCACGGTCGCCGGCTTCTGGCTCCCGCACCTGTACACGGACCGGACGCTCCCGCTGGCAGCGTCCATGAGGCAGCTCTTCGACGCCGTCGGCAACGGCACGCTCAGGATCGTGACCGGCGGGACCTACCCGCTGGCCGACGCGGCCAAGGTCCACCACGTGCTCAACAGCCGCACCGGCATGGGCAAGTTCAGTCTCGATACCACCGCGTAATAATCTTGTGCCCGACCGTACGCGGTGCCACCGACGCCGTGTACCACCGCGCTCCGGGAGGAGGCGCGCGGGCATGATGAAGGGGTACGGCTGATGAGTGGACAGCGTGGAACCGGGACCAGTTACGCCGACCGCTTCATGCGGGTGCAGCAGGCGTTCATCACGCTGGGCCCCGGTGCCCACCGGCTGTCCGCGATCGCCAAGGCCGCCGATCTCGACGACTCCACCACCGGCCGCATGCTCACCGCCGGAACGTACAACAGCACCTTCGTCCGCATCGACCGAGGCCTCTACCAGCTCGGCAGTACGGTCGCCGACCTGGGGCTCCACGCACTCTCCGAAGACAACCTCTCCGGCGGCGAGGCCACACACGTCCTGCAAGGCCTGCGCAGGGCGACCGACAACGGACTGGTCTTCCTGTACATGCGGGCCCCGTTCGGCATAGCGGGCAGGCAGTGCCTGGACATGGCGGTGGGGGACTCCGATCTCGTCGAGCTCGGCATGACGCCGCGCGACGTCCTCTCGGTCACGCGGTCGCTGCGCACCGGCGCCTCGGGCCGGACGATCCTGGCGTACCTGCCCGAACAGATCCAGCAACGGGTAGCCGCCGATCCGGTCCCGGAGGAAGCCGGTCCCGGCGTCATCCGCGACGGCGACGAGTTGCTCGCCTCTCTCGCCGACATCCGTGACCAGGGTTACGCCCTGGGATACCAGGAGTGCATGGCGCAGTGGAACTCCGTCGCCGCCCCCGTCATCTGGGACGGCGCGATATGGGGGGCGGTCCTGCTGCTCAAGCCGATGGACATCATGCCGGAGGCTCCCCAGCACTACATCTATGCCACCATCACGGCGGCTGCCAGGCTCAGCCAGCTCGGCGGAGCCTGGCCGGCCGACTGATCGGTCCCGCCGCCGCCCCGGCCTGCGGGCCGGGCGGTTCCTTCGCCGGCCCTCCCCCTTCGCAGGCTGTCGTCGGGGCGGCTACTTGTCGATCTGAAGTACCGCCATCATCCCCGCGTCCTCATGGTTCAGGATGTGGCAGTGCAGGACCGTCTTGCCCGGATAGTCGAGGAACCGGATACGGATGACCATGTTTCCGCGGGGAGGGACGTCGACGGTGTCCTGCAGGCCGTAGTTGGTCTGCGGCTTGCCGTTGATGCTCATCACCTGGAAGTCGTTCGTGTGGACGTGGAACGAGTGGACCTCGTCGCTGTCGTTCTTGATCGTCCACTCTTCCACGGTGTTGAGCCTGGCCCGGAAGTCGACGCGGTTGTGGTCGAACTGCTTGTGGTTGATGTAGAAGAGCGTGCCCGCCTTGTTCTCCGTGAACGTGACCGTCTTGCGTCCCGCGAGGGCCTCCTTCGCGAGGTCGTCCACCGGGGCGAAGGTGGTGGGCAAGGCCTCGGGCCGGATCGGCCTGCCGTCGGACCGGACCGTGGCCAGTGTCGCCCGGGGGAACTGGTTTCCGGCCTTGCCGGTGTTGTACGGCAGGGTCAGCAGCTCCGACACGCCGGCTTGTGGCCCCTGTACGAGCACGTCGTAGCGGGCGCCGGCCGGGATGACCAAGGAGTCGACGGAGTAGATCTTGTTCACCGGGTACCCGTCCTGGGCGATGACGTGGAACTTGGTGCCCGGCAGCGACACCTTGTAGAAGATGTTGGCCCCGATGTTCGCCAGGCGCCACAGCTGGGTCTCGCCGGGCCGGATCCGGATCCGTGCGTTGAGCTGCCCGTTGACGGTGCGTGTGGTGGGTGCACCCATCTTCAGATTCGTGGTCTTGATCTCGTCGCCCACGAGCTGGAAGTCCTTGAGCGCGACGACGTGCTCGGTGATCCCGCGGAGCCGCGCGGGCAGATACTCGTCGAGGCCGTCGACCACGATCAGGCCGGCCATGCCGCCGGCGGTCTGGGCGGTGGAGAGCGTGTGCGGGTGCGGGTGGTACCAGTACGTCCCCGGCTCCAGGCTCTTCGGGAAGCGGTACTCGTAGGTGAACGTCTTCCCCGGCTCGATCTTGAGGAAGACGTTGTCCGAATGGCCGACGGGTGAGACGTGCATGCCGTGCACATGCAGATTCGTCTGCTTGTCGAGCTTGTTCTCGAAGGAGATCTCCATCCGGTCCCCCGGCCGCAGACGCAGTGTGGGCGGCATGTACATCCCGTTGTACGTCAGGGCCCACAGGTCGCGGCCCGCCAGGTGCACCTTCTTGCGTTCGACGACGATCGTGGTCCTGAGCAGTCCGTTCCTGCTCACGATCTGCGGGGGGTCGCGCAGGTCTTCCGTTGCCCGCGCGGTGAGGGCCGGGGACGGCGACACCGTCGACGGGACAACCGCCGCCCCTTCCGGACGGCCGAGCGCGCCGCTGCCGGTGTGCCCGCTGCATCCCGCCGCCAGGGCGAGTGCGGTAAGCGCGAGTCCGACGACGGTACGGGTCCGATGGACGTGTGCGGGCAAGCTGAACCCCCATGCACTGCAGATGTGGAGACGGGCGGCCGTGGGCTGCCATCATGCATCGCAAAATCAGGCGAAATCGGGCACGACCCGAACGAGGGCGCGGGCATCACCTTGAAGAGCGAGCCCGTGCCGTACGCCGCGCACAACCCGAACAAGACGCAAGGTCCCGCAGGTCACGGTGGTCCGTCCGCGGACAGGACGCGCGATGCGCATGAGGCTCCCTACGCTCGTAAGGAACACGTTTCCTTGGACCGTGCACGAGGGTCTCGGAGGTGACAGCCATGCGTGCCTCACTGATACAGCTGTCCGTGGACGCGGCGGACTCCGCCGACGAGCGTCGGCACAGAGCGGCTTCGCTGGTCCGCGGCCGGTCGGGCGACGATCTGGTGGTCCTGCCGGAGCTGTGGACGGCCGGCGCCTGGTCGTACGACCGCTGGGGACACGACGCCGAAGGAGTCGACGGCCCCACTGCCGAGGTCATGTCCGCCGCTGCCCGTGCGGCCGGGGCATGGCTCCATGCCGGATCGATCGTCGAGCGGGACGGGGACGGGACGTTGTACAACACCGCTCTCCTCTTCGACCGGGTCGGCGAGCTGCGCGGTCGCTACCGCAAGATCCACCGATACGGTTTCGACAGCGGCGAGGCGGTCCTGATGGGCGGCGGCCGCGACATCGTCACCGTGCCCACCGACATCGGTGTGATCGGCCTCGCCGTCTGCTACGACCTTCGCTTCCCCGAACTCTTCCGAGGCCTGCTCAATGCGGGCGCGGAGCTGATCGTGGTGCCCGCCGCATGGCCTGCGGCCCGTCTCAGCCACTGGCAGCTCCTCACCCGCACACGGGCCCTGGAGGAACAGGTCTTCCTCCTGGCCTGTTGCGCGACGGGTACTCATGGAGGCATGCAGCAGGCCGGGCACAGCATGGCCGTCGATCCCTGGGGAACCGTCCTGGGTGAGGCCCGCACCGCAGAGGAGACGGTGACGGTGGACTTCGACATGGCCCAGGTCGCCCGGATCCGCTCGGAACTCCCGGTCCTGCGCGACCGCGTCCTCACCATCGAGGCTCCCGTGGGACGGTGAAGCAGCGGGTGCTCCTTGCGGATGGCTGCGTAGGCCCCATCCCGTCCGCACGTCCACGGTCGCTCGTTGCGACATCGTGTCCCCGGCCGGCTGATGCACTCCCTGAGCTTGTCTCCATTCGTATCGGTCCTCCGAGCCGGCGCTCTCGGTGCTGCGTCCGGAACGCGCCGCGGCGCCCTCCGGGCCGTAGGCCGTCGGGGCGCCGCGGTGTGCCGGTCGCGGTGACCGACGGGGTGTCAGTCGAGGGTGGGGTAGTCGGTGTAGCCGGTGTGGCCGCCGCCGAAGGAGGTGGCGCGGTCGGGGGTGTTGAAGGGGCCGCCCTGGGCGAGGCGGGTGGGGAGGTCCGGGTTGGCGAGGAAGAGGCCGCCGAAGGCGATGAGGTCGGCGGTGCCTTCCTCGATGAGCTGGAGCTCCTCGGGGCCGGTGGGGGCCTGGCCGGTGAAGGGGTTGAGGATGAAGGTGCTGGGCCAGGCCTTGCGCAGGCGCTGGGTGAGGTCGCGGATCTCGGGCGCCTCCATCTGGTGGAGGTAGGCCAGGTTCAGCGAGGCGAGGGCGTCGACCAGCGCCGTGTACGTGGCGTCGACGTCGGTGCGGTCGCTCTCGTCGATGTCGTTGTACGGGTTGCCGGGCGAGATGCGGAAGCCGGTCTTGTCGGCGCCGATGGCGTCGGCGACGGCCTTGGCGGTCTCGACGGCGAAGCGGATGCGGCCCTGGGGGGTGCCGCCCCAGGCGTCGGTGCGGGTGTTGGAGTTGGGCGCGAGGAACTGGTGGATGAGGTAGCCGTTGGCGCCGTGGAGTTCCACACCGTCGAAGCCGGCCTCGATCGCGTTGCGGGCGGCGGTGGCGTAGTCGGCGATCGTCTCCTGGATCTCGTCCTCGGTGAGTTCCTTGGGCGTGACGAAGTCCTGCGGTCCCTCGTGTGTGTAGACCTGGCCCTTGGCCTGGACAGGGGAGGGGCCGACGGGAGTGAGGCCCATCAGGCTGGGGTGGCCGACGCGGCCGGTGTGCATGAGCTGGAGGTAGATCACGCCGCCCTGGGCGTGGACGGCGTCGGTGACCTTGCGCCAGGCGGTGATCTGTTCGTCGGTGTGGATGCCGGGGGTGTCGGGGTAGCCCTGGCCGATCACCGAGGGCTGGGTGCCTTCCGTGATGATCAGGCCGGCGCCGGCGCGCTGGGCGTAGTACTCGGCCATCAGCTCGGTGGCCGACTGGCCGGGGCCGTAGGCGCGGGAGCGGGTCATGGGTGCCATCACGATGCGGTTGGCCAGGCGCTTGCCGCCCAGGTCGGTCGCTTCGAATGCCTTCGACATGATCATCATCCTTGCTCACGAAAGACGGGCCGCCTACAGGCGGCCTCCTGGTCGACAGGGCTCGGGCAGTGCCACATCCGAGCCGTTCGCTGTCCGAACAAGTAAACCCTATGAATCGCATCCCGCCATACGTGTGAGCCCCGTCACGCGGGGCAAAGATGGGCATAAAGGGCATGACTGTGGAATGTGAAGTTCTCTCCCTGGTGAGAGATCGCTCCCTTGTTGGTCGACCACAGGATTTTCTTCGTGAGTCCCCGGAGTGAGGGAACTACTCACTCGGGACGCTCGGACTTCAGCTCTCCGCGGGGCCCGTGTGCAGGTGGACGGTCAGCTCTTCGAGCGTCGGGGACGGGGGCAGCGGCCGGGTCCCGTGAGGGCGCAGGCCGTCCACGAAGATGTGCACGTGGCGGGTGGCGAGGGCGGCGGCCTGTTCCGTGGGGAGGTAGGGCATCGGGCGGCAGGCCAGCGCTGCGGTGGTGATCAGGTCCATGTGGGTCGCGTCGGGCCGGACGGTCCCCTGGGTGCGGGCGTGGGCCAGCAACTCCTCGAGCAGGGGAGCGATCTCCGCCTGGAGTTCGGCCGTTTCACGGGTGGCGGGAACCGGGCCGCCGACCAGGGGGAGTACGAGGGTGTCCCGTTCGTCCACCAGGCGTAGCAGGAATCCCTCGACGGCGGCCAAGGGGTCCTGCGGAGCGGCGTCCAGTGCCTGGTGGGCGGCCTCGATCACCAGATTGAATCCATCGATCACGACCTGCTGGACGAGGGCTTCACGGTCCGGGAAGCGCCGGTAGAGCGTGGCGATGTTCACTCCGGCGCGGCGGGCGATCTCGTCCAGCGGTGCGGCGGTGCCCAGTTCACGGAAGGCGGTGCGGGCGGCGGCAAGGATCTGTGCCCGGTTGCGAGCTGCGTCGGCCCTCAGTCGCGGCTTCCTGTCCTCGCCGGTGGTGCGGGAAGTCACCGTGCGCCCGTCCTTTCTCGACCGTGCCGGCAGGCCCTGATCGCCGTCGGCCGACGCCTTGAGATTACGTCACCGTCGTCCGTCGAAGCGTCTAAGTGAAGGATTTTCTGCGGTTTGATGTTACGGTGAGCGAGCCCGCCGGACACACACCTGGAGGACACCTCCGGTGCGCCCGCTTCCGGCCGGCTTCCGTTCGGGCACCGCAGCCTTTGCTCGCAGTGGTTCCCCCACTTGTCCCCGAGAGAGATTCCCCTCGCCTGTCCCGAGAGAAGAGAAGTGGTGTCACCCGTGCAGAGGACACGTTTCGAAGGCAAGGTCGCAGTCGTCACAGGCGGCAGCCGTGGGATCGGCGCGGCCGTCGCACGGCGGCTGGCCGACGAGGGCGCGGCGGTGGCGATCGGATACCGCGGCCACAGGGAGGCGGCGGACGCTCTCGTCGCCGAGCTGGGTGGCGGCGGCCGGGCGATCGCCGTTCGGGCCGACGCCTCCGTCCCGGAGCAGACCGGGGCGCTGATCGAGCGGGCGGTGGCCGAGTTCGGCCGGCTGGACGTGCTCGCGTCGTGCGCCGGCATCGAGCACTTCGACGCTCTCGAGAAGATCACGCCGGCCGACTTCGACCGTGTCTTCGCGGTCAACACACGCGGCCAGCTGTTCGCCGTCCAGCACGCCGCCGCCCATATGCGCGAGGGCGGACGGATCGTGCTGACCTCGTCGGTGAGTGCGTCCAAGGCGTTCTTCCGGCACACCCTGTACGCCGCCAGCAAGGCGGCGGTGGAGTCGATGGTGCTGAACCTGTCCGCCGAGCTCGGCCAGAAGGGCATCACGATCAACGCCATCGCGCCGGGCGGTACCGCCACGGACATGGCTGTCGAGCACGGGGCGAGCTACCTGCACCCCGACCTGGTGGGCAAGCAGGACCTCTCCGGGTGGCTCGACGTCCAGGTCGCCCTGGGCCGGCTCGCGGAACCCTCGGAGATCGCCGCCGGATACGCATTCCTCGCCTCCGACGACGCGGCCTACATGACCGGCCGCAACCTGCAGGTCGACGGCGGCATGTTCTAGGGACAGTCCGACCGCCGAGGGGCGACGAGGCCGCCCCCTTGCCGTGCCCCGCCCTGCCGCAGCCTCGTCGGAAGCACACCATCGAAGGGGCTGCGGCCCCGCTGACATCGGAAAGTTTCCTCACTCCATGCACCATGCCACCGAGTTCCCTCCCGACGTCCCGCCCCGTATCACTCCCCCCGATCCCCGTGCCGACTCCGCGTCCGACGGCGCACGACACGCCAGGCACGCACTGGTCGACTCCGAGCCCGGCCTTCCCGCTCCGGTGCTCGCCGCGGCGGCCGGCGCCCGCAAGGCGATGCTCGTGCCCGTGGCCACCGCGCTGGCCATAGGCACCGCGTTCGTCGCCGTCTATCTCGCGGCGTTCCACGCACCGTCGGTGCGTCACCAGCCCCTGGGCATAGCCGCGTCCGACAAGGTGGCCGCGCGCGCGGAACTCGCCCTCAACAACGCGGCCCCCGACGGGTACACCTTCTACCGCTACCCGGATGCCGAGGCCGCTCGCCAGGCCGTCACCCACGACGAGGTCCCGGCAGCCCTGGTGGCCGACAGCCGGGGAACACGGATTCTGGTGGCCGGCGCGCAGGGGCCGTCCACGGTCTCCAGCCTCGCCACGGCGATGACGGCAGCCGTGGGGAAGCCCCTTCCCGTGAAGGATGTGCAGCCCCTCGCGGCGGGGGACTCGCGCGGGTTGTCGGTGTTCTACGCCGCCTTCGGCGTGGTGCTCGCCGGCTTCCTCTTCGCGGTCTCCTCCTACCAGATCGCGCCGCGCCTGCGGTTCGCCGCCCGTGTCACCTCGATGCTGGTGTTCTCCGCGGCCTCCGGCGTGATGGTGGCACTGATCGCGCACACCGCCATGAACGCGCTACCGGCCCCGTTCGCCGTGATCTGCGTCGTGGTGGGCCTGCTGGCGTGGGCGTCCGCCGCGGCGGCCGGGCTGCTGCTGCGCGTGTTCGGGCCGCTCGGCATGCCGGTCGCCTCCGTGGTGCTGCTGATCCTCGGCAACGCTGCCTCCGGGGGAATCCTGCCGGCCACGTTTCTGCCGGCCTGGCTGTCCCCGCTGGCTTCGGTCATGCCTCCGGCGGCAGCAGTACGTGGTCTGCGGGGCGCCGCCTACTTCCACGACGCACATCTCACCGGGGCCATGCTGACCCTGGCCGCATGGGGCTTGGGCTGCCTCACGCTCCAGTACGTGCTCGACCGTGTTGCCGCGCGCCGTTCGGCGGCCGGGTCTGCGGACTTCGCCACCGGGTACTGAGGTCGCCGCCGGCACCCCCCTGACAGGTGAGGGCTGGTGCTGCTGCCGTCCGAGACCACGCACACCAGCGTCTCGTCCCTGACGAGCCGGAGGCGAACCGGTCCGGTGGCGTACCGGACGGCGTTGGTGACCAACTCGCTGACGACCAGTTCCGTGACGAACACGATGTGCTCCAGCCCCCATGAACCGAGCTGGTGTGTCGCATTGCCGACGTGCGTCGGCCACGGCGGCCGGATCGACCGGAACGTCCCAGGCGGCAACCCGGTCCTCCCCGAACAGGAGAGGCCTGGCCGGCAGCAAGGTGCTGTCGTCGCCCGGCGGTTCGGGGTTCATCGTGCGCAGCATCACCCAGAGCCCGGACAAACGCGTCCTGCCGCTGTTCGTCCGCAGCTTCCAGGTCGAGTTCACGATCAACGTCCCCGCCATCCTGGGGGCGGTGGTTCTCTCCACCCTGCCTATCCTCGCCCTGTACGCCATCGGCCGCCGCCAGCTCCTCAGCGGTCTCACAGCCGGATTCGGCGAGTAGACAGCCGCGTCCACCCGCATCGAAGGGCCCCAGCACATGACAGGAATACCTTCCGCGCTCCCACCCGACAACGCACCGGCACTCACGGAGAACGGCCCCCGTCGGCCCTTGCGCTGGGGAATCCTCGCCACCGGTTCCATCGCCCACACCTTCGCCGAGGACCTGCGCCTCATCCCGGAGGACGCCGAACTGGTCGCCGTGGGCTCCCGCAGCGCCGACACCGCACAGAGGTTCGCCGACCGGCACGGCATCGCCCGGGCCCACGGCAGCTGGCAGGACTTCGCCGACGACCCCGACATGGACGTCGTGTACGTCGCCACTCCGCACGCGGCCCACCAAGCGGCGGCCGCGCTGTGTCTGGAGGCCGGCAAGGCGGTGTTGTGCGAGAAGCCGCTCACCCTCAACCTCGCCCAGGCCCAAGCCCTGGTGGACATCGCCCGCAAGCGGAACGTCTTCCTGATGGAGGCGATGTGGACCTACGTCAACCCCGCCGTGCTGCGGATGAGGGAGTTGATCGCGGACGGCGCGATCGGTGAAGTCCGCTCCGTCCACGCCGACTTCAGCATCACCGTGCCCTTCGACGCCGCCCACCGCCTGCACGACCCGCTGCAGGGCGGCGGAGCCCTGCTCGACCTCGGGGTCTACCCCGTCTCCTTCGCCCACCTGCTGCTCGGCGTCCCCGACGCCGTCTCCGCCTGGGCGCACCTCAATCCCCGGGGCGTCGACGACAACACCGGCATCCTGCTCGGCTACGACACCGGGCCGGTCGCGGTGCTCTCCTGCTCACTGGGCACGCAGACGGCTCAGCGTGCCTCGGTGAACGGCACCTTGGGGCGGATCGAGTTCGCGCGCGACTTCTTCCATGCGGACGGTTTCGTCCTGCACCGGCAGGGCCACGAGCCCGAGGAGGTCCGCCTGCCGGACTCCCCGGGCAACGGTTACACCCACGAAGCGCTGGAGGTCGCGCGCTGCCTGCGGGCCGGCGCCACCGAGTCGCCGTTCGTTCCGCTGGACGGCACGCTCGCGGTCATGGCGACGCTGGACGCCGTACGCGAGAGCATCGGGGTGCGCTACCCGGCCGAGTGAGGCGGCCGGGTCCGCCCGCATCGGCGGTCAGCCGGCGACCGAGGGGGCATCGGCGCCGGAGACCGTGCCGGTGAGGTTCGCCTCGATCCGGGTCAGAACCCGCATCGCCTGCGCGTACTCCTCGTCCGTGAACCCCGCGGCGGTGACCGTCTCCAGGTCGCGCCAGGCCCGCAGGACCCGGTCGCGCAGGGCCTGGCCCGCGCGGGTGGTGTTCACGACAACGGCTCGGCGGTCGTGGGGGGAGGGACTGCGGGTGACGAACCCGGACTGCTCCAGGCGCTGCAGCATCTTGGTGACAGTGGACGGATCGAGACCCAGCGTCTTGATCAGATCGGCCTGGCGCTGTTCGCCCTGTCCCCACAGCTGCATCATCAGCAGCTCCTGTCCGGGGTACAGGCCGGTCTCGCGCAGCAGGTTGCCCGCCGTGATCCGGTGCACACGGGCGGCGCGGAAGAGGGCCTCGCTCATCGGAGCGTCGGCGACGGTCGGCACCGGATCGTCTTTGCCCTGGACCGGTTCGGACGCTGGCGGCATGGCCTGTGTTCCTCCTTGTGCTGCAGAGCGAGTCGCTTGCCGTGAAATCATCTCACCCAGACTGAATTGGTCGGCCAATAGAGTGAGTATGGCCGCGCTGCAGGCGGACCGTGACGGCCTGGATCTCGTCACCGTTCAGGATCACCCCTATCGGCAGGCGTTCCACGACACATGGACCTTGATGGCGTTCCTCGCGGCCCGCACCGAACGGGTGACCTTCGTCCCCATGGTGGCCAACCTGCCACTGCGGCTGCCCGCCATGCCGGCCAAGGCCGCGGCCGGCTTCGACCTGCTGTCGCGCGGCCGCCTGCAACTGGGCCTGGGCGCCGGGGCCTTCTCGTACGCTGAGAGGGAAGATGGGGCGGCAAATTAAATCTGGTCCGGCCGATCCGAGGATCAGCCGGCTCGGCCGGCCCGCACGTTCACGGAGGTTCCCCTCAAGTCCGCGCGGCCCTTCACCGCCGACAACACGGCCATGCTGCTCATCGACCACCAGGTCGGCAGACTTCGCCGCCGCGGTGCGGGAGACCGGACGCAAGAAGCCGATCATCGCCGGTGTCACCAACGACGTCTGCACCGTCTACCCCACCCTGACGGCCCTGCGGCTGGGCTACGACGTCCAGGTCGTCGCCGAGACGGGAGGCTCTTCGACGAAGACGGCCGACGACATCGCCATCAGCCGCATGGAGAAGGCCGGCGCCACCACCACCTCCACCGTCCAACTCCTGGCGGAACTCGCCGAGAACGGGACCGGCGAGCGCGGCGGCAAGATCATCCCGTTCGTCATGGGGCTCATGCCGCAGCAGTGACCGAACGGAGCGAGGGGCAGGCGGCCGGCCGCCCCCTCAGCCATGCGCCGTCCGCAGGGCCTGTCCGGCGGATCATGCCACGCGACCTTCCCGGGGGCGGCGGCCGGGCGGCCGACGACACGGACGTCGTGCCCTTCGCGGACCAACTGGCCGCGCTGCGGCCCGAGTGGACGGCGAAGGCGCGGGGAGCGAAGCAGGACGACCGAACAGGGGAGGCGTGGCACAGCCGGAGAGCCCGGGGCGGACCGTCATCCTGACCGTGGACGACGACCCGGGCGTGTCCCGGGCCGTCGCCCACGACCTGCGGCGCCGCTACGGCGGCACACCGGATCGTACGGGCGGAGTCCGGCCGTCGCGTCCGGCCTCAGGCGTCTTGCGACGTGGCGCGGGCGAGGCTCTCCTCGATCAGACCCAGGACCTCGATGGCCTGGGCCTGCTGAGCCGGTGTCATGCCTTCGGCGACGCTGGCTTCGAGGTCCAGCCAGACCTGTTCCACCTCGGTGCGCAGGGCGTTGCTGGCCGCGGTGGGTTCGATGATGGTGACCCGCTTGTCGGTGGTGGAGGGGCTGCGGCGGACGAAGCCCGCGTTCTCCAGGCGGCGGATGGTGCGCGTCATGGTGGCGGCGTCGGAGCCGAGCAGGCGGACGAGATCGGTCTGTCGCTGGGGTCCGCGATCCCACAGCTGCATCATGACCAGTTCCTGGCTCGGATGAAGGCCGACTCGGCGCAGTAGTTGGCCGGCCAGCATGCGGTGGAGGCGAGCCACACGCAAGATCGCGTGGTTCATGGCGCCGGCCGTGACGGAATCCGGCATGCATACGTCCGCCGGTCCCGTCGTGTCGGCTGTGGCCGGCGGACGGGTGTCTGCGGTCTCCGACTGGCTCATGGGTTCCTCGTTCGGCCGGTGCAGTTGCTTGAACAAGTAAAGGGTACAGCGGCCTGTCCTCTCGGGGTGGCTTGTCGGCCATCGGGCCGGGATTCTCGCTCTTCGTGAGGTGGATCACCGATAGGGCGGGATCAGCCCCTAGGGTTTACTTGTTCGGACAGTGAATGCCGCCCCGCTCCACCGGGTCGGGGCGCCGTTCGACCCGTGCGCCGGCCGGTCGTCCCGCCGCCTCGTGGGAGGCCGCGGGTTCGGGCTGTGCGGTCACGGACTCGGCGTCGAGGGCCCCGAACAGCGGTGCGGCGTCGATGTGGATCCGCAGGGAGGTGATCAGACCCGAGGCGTCGCGGTCGATGACCGAGACACTGGGCAGGATCACTTCGGTGCCGCCGCGCGTGGTGTAGTGAACGCGGGTCTCGAGGACCAGGGTCTTCTCGTCGACCGTCCAGCGGTTGCACCACTCGTGCCGCATGCCGGAGAGCGCGGCGCGCAGGTTCTCCAGCACTTCGCGCATCGCGGGGTGGCCGATGGCGGGCGGGTTGCTGCCGAAGACCAGCTCCCCGTCGGGGGTGAAGCGGTCCAGGACGCGCTCGGTCAGCTGGGCGTCCACATCGGCGTAGAAGGAATCGATCCAGTCGGACATGTCAGACACCTTTGTCGCTTTCGTCCGTACTCGATGGAGAGGTGTGGCCTCACCAGGGGGGTGCGAGCGGTCAGGTCGCACGGTCATGTCAGGCGGCGTGGTCGACGGCGATGCGGCGCATGGCGTCGCGGGTGGCGGTGAGGGCCTGGATGTAGTCACCGGTCATGGTCCGGGCGTACTTCTCCTCGGCCTCGGAGTTGCCCGGGGTGCCCGCGAGTACCAGGGCGAAGCTGAAGCGCAGCCGCATGTCGTCGCCCTCGCCCTCGCCCTCGATCTCGTTGGCGATCGTGCCCAGGACGGGGCCCGACAGCCGGGTGAACACCACCCGGTGGGGCTTTTCGAGGGTGATCCGCTCGCGGAAGGCGTCGCCCCGGATGCGGATGTCACGGTCGAAGCAGGCGTCACCGTAGCGCTGGACGACCTTGCAGTTGCTCATCGCGGGCACGAAGGGCAGGGCGTTGTTGGCCTTGAGGACCAGACCCTCCCAGACTGCGGCGCGGTCGAGCCGGGGTTCCCCGGGTTCGTTGACGGGGATCACGTGGCTCACGAAGATCATCGACCCTCCTTCGGCCGACGGCACTGCCGGCCTCGTGTTCGCTGTGTGCGGCGCCGAACGAGCTGGGACCTCGCGGCGCTGAACGAGCGTGGGCTTCCGGCGCAGACCGGGCTAGGGCCTGGCGGGCACAGGCGGGGGCAACTGGCGGCGCCGGGTCGTGGACGCCGCCGGGCCGCGCCACCTGTCGATCGACGAGGGCTGTTCGAGGTCGAAGACCCGCGCCCTGGTCGACCAGGAAGTGCGAGTTGCGCATCAGGTCGTCGAGGGAGTCGACCCGGAAGCGCGCACGACATCGACGGCTCCCGGGCGCGCCCTGGCAGCGAGGGCATCGAGCGGGACGTGGCCATCAGACTGGGCGGCTTCACCCGATTGGGCGGCAAGTCTGATGGTAGGCGTGCCTTGCGAGCCGCCTAGGATCCGTGCACGTGGCAGACATCCCTGCAAGCCTGATCGAGCTGGAGCGCGCCGCCGAGCTGGAGCGTGCCCGTCTGGCCGGACTCACCGGTGCGGAGTACGAGGCGCAGTGGCGGCGCTGGCGGGAGGCGTCCGAAGCGGTGCAGGCCGCGATCACTGCGCACGCCGAGGAGGCGGGGCTCAGCCGGTACGAGCTGGAGCAGGCCGTGAAGGAGTCGGTTCGGCGCGCCGAGGAGGACCCGGCGGAGTAGCGGCCCCCGCCGGGACACCGGCCACGACTCCTCCGGTCAGGCCATGAGTGTCCGGGTGGTCTCCTCCTCGGCGAACGTCATGTGTGCGACGGGTGGTTCGTCACCTCGTCCCGGTCGACGTCAGGAGCTCGTGAGGATGACGAGTCGCTGGGTCGCCCGGGTCATGGCGACGTAGCGGTCGACCGCTCCTTCGATGCCCTCGCCGAAGTCGTCCGGGTCGATGAGGACGACCAGGTCGAATTCGAGTCCCTTCGAGAGCTCCGGGGTCAGAGAACGGACGCGGGGCGTCGTACGGAATGCGGGATCGCCGATGACGCAGGCGATCCCGTCGGCGTGTTCGGCGAGCCAGGTGCTCAGGATCGAGGTCAGGTCCGAGGCGGACCCGTGGACGACGGGGACGCCGCCGCTGCGGATGGAGGTCGGTACATTGGCGTCCGGGAGCACGGCTCGGATGACCGGCTCGGCCTCCGTCATGATTTCTTGCGGTGTTCGGTAGTTGATGCTCAGGGATGCCAGGTTGACTCGGTCGAGGCCGATGCGTTCGAGGCGTTCCTCCCATGACTCCGTGAATCCGTGCCTGGCCTGGGCACGGTCCCCGACGATGGTGAAACTCCGGGACGGGCAGCGGAGCAGCAGCATCTGCCATTCCGCGTCGGTCAGTTCCTGGGCCTCGTCGACGACGATGTGCGCGAAGGGGCCGGCGAGCAGGTCCGGGTCGACGACGGTCAGTTCGGACTCGTCGACCAGGCTGACCTTGGCGTCCTCGCCCCGCAGCATCGTCACCAGGCCCTCGCCGTCGTCACCGTCGGCGCCGGAGTTGGCTGTGGCCTCGATCAGGTTGTCGACGACCTGCGCCATGCGCTCCTGCTGGGCGGCGATGACGGCCTTGTGCCGGCGCTCGCGCAGTGCCGTCTCCGGGTCGCCGAGCCGCTGCCGCGCCGCGTCCAGGAGCGGCAGGTCGGAGACCGTCCAGGCCTGGGGATCCGCGCGCTGCAGCTGCTGAACCTCGTCCCGGCTGAGCCAGGGCGCGCACATCCGCAGGTAGGCGGGTACCGACCAGAGGTCTCCGACGAGGTCGGCGGCTTCCAGCAGTGGCCACGCGCGGTTGAAGGCCGTGCGCAGTTCCCTGTTCTGCAGCAGCGACTTGCGGAGCAGAGCGGGCGGGGCGTCGCCGTCGTGCTTGTCCATCAGGATCGTGAGCAGTTCCTCCCAGACCTGGTCGCGCGCGTCGTTGTGCGGGGTGCCGGGCTCTGCTGCCTCGAACGCCGCGGCCCAGTCGTCGGCGCTCAGCCGGATGTCGGACCAGTGGGTCGTGACCGTCATCCCCTTGGTGGGCGGCTCCTCGTAGAACCTGACGGCCTTCTCGATCGCCTTCACCAGGTTCGCGGAGGATTTCAGGCGGGCCACGTCCGGGTCGGCCTCGGTTGTCGCCGCGGCTCCCTCGGCGACGAGGTCCCGCAGGATGCAGGTCTGCACGCCCTCCTCTCCGAGGCTGGGGAGGACGTCGGCGACGTAGGACAGGTAGGGCCGGTGCGGACCGACGAACAGCACGCCACCCCGGCGGTGACCGAGGCGGGGGTCGGAGTAGAGGAGGTAGGCGGAGCGGTGCAGGGCGACGACGGTCTTGCCCGTACCCGGACCGCCGTCGACGACGAGCGCGCCGCGGGATCCCGCGCGGATGATGGCGTCCTGGTCGGCCTGGATGGTGCCGAGCACGTCCCGCATCCGTTCCGACCTGTTGGTGCCCAGGCTGGCGATGAAGGCGGACTGGTCGTCGAGCGCGGCACGCCGCTCCAGTCCGTCGGCGGTGAACACCTCGTCCCAGTAGTCGCTGATCCGGCCACGGGTCCAGCGATACCTGCGGCGGCTCGCCAGACCCATCGGGTTGCCGTGGGTGGCTCCGAAGAACGGCTCGGCCGCAGGGGAGCGCCAGTCGATCAGCAGCCGACGGCCCGTGTTGTCCGTGAGGCCGAGTCGTCCGACGTACACGGGCTCGAGGTCGTCCGCGCCGACCATGTGCCCGAGGCAGAGGTCCAGACCGAAGCGACGCAGTGCGCGCAGGCGGGCGGTCAGCCGGTGGATCTCCGTGTCCCGGTCCATCGCGTGCCGGCCCAGGCCGCCGGGCGCCCTGCGCTCGGCCTCGAGGAGGTCGGACAGTTCGGCGATCGACTGCTCGAGGCACTCCGCGATGGCTGCGAAGTGCTGCTCGTCGCCGGCGATCAGCGCCGGGTCGGCCTTGGCGGAGAGGCGGTCGGGAAGGTCGAAGGCGCTGGTGGTCAGGGGCTTCACGTCACCAGCTCCGATCCGGGGTCGCACCCGCGAGGTCCGACGGCGCGCACACCCTCAACCCGGCGCCGAGCTCGCGCGCCTGATGCGCGAGTCCCCTCACCGGCTCTTCGCCACCGCTCGACCGATACACCGACAACAGCACACGCACGTCGTGAATCTCCAATTTCCGCAGGTCCGGGCTTCGGCCTGCGATTGTGCGGCATGACCCGGGCCTTGCCGCAAGCCCCCCGGTGCGCTATATGTTGAAAGTGGCAAGGGGTGGGTGGCATTGCAGCGCGCCCTCACATAGCGTGGCAGGCCCGACAACTCCCCTCGGTGATCCGACACTTCGGAGCCACTCGTCCAGGGCTGCCGTTGTCCGAGACGCTTTCCCTGCCGGATCCTCTGCCCCGACGGTTGCCTGACGTCGTACCTCGGCCGGAATAGAGCCGCTCCGTGATCCGTTGATCGCCTTGGCTGATTGCTTCGGGAGTTCGCCAGGAACCGGCCGGCCACCGTGCCCGGCGCCTGGCGCGACGCCCAGCGTACGCGGCCGGCGAGCCGGCGCTCCGACAGCGCACGACAGAACCCGGCGGCGAACCGGGAGAGGAAGACTCTGATGAGCGACACCTTCAACGACTACCCGGCGACCGACGGAGTGGCACCCGACCGCTGGGCCAGCGCCCTGCACCTGTTCGACAACGGGGCCGGGGTCCCGCACGAGGAGACCACCACCGAGCGCTGGGAGCGGGCCCAGCTGCTCTTCGAGGCGAAGGACCATGTCGGTGCCGCCCGGCTGCTCACCGCCGTCGTGGACGAGGTCCCGGAGCAGACCGGCCCCCGGCTGCTGCTGGCGCGCGCCTACTACCACTCGGCTCAACTGCGGCGCGCCGAGGAGCAGTTGCGCGTGATCGTCGAGCGCGATCCGGTGGAGCACTACGCCCATCTGATGCTGGGCCGCACCCTGGAGCGTCAGGGGCGGCAGGACGAGGCGGTGCCCTGGCTGCGCCTCGCCGCCGCCTTCTCGGGCGAGTTTCCGGACGACGACTGAGGCCTCGGCACCGCGAACCTACGCTCGCTCGGCGGCCTCTTCCCGTACCTCCGCAGCGACCGCCTCAACCACCTCGGCCGCCCGCTGCTCCGGCACGCCCGCGGCGACCAGAGTGGCGACGGCCGTCCGGGTGCCGTCGTCCTCCCACGCCCCCGCGTTGACGCTCTCCAGCAGGGACAGGGTCAGGGCCTCCAGCGCGGCGTTGAGCACGGCCGGCGGCAGGTGGCCGTGGAAGGCGCCCTTGCGTTGTCCGTGCTCCAGGATCACCGCGGCCTGCGCACGCGCCGGGGCCAGCACCTCGGACACCCGCTCCGCGCCCAGGTCCTGACGGGCGAGTGCCAGCAGCAGCCGGTAGCGGTCGCCCACCGGCCAGATCGCGAGGACGAACCGAGCCAGCACGCGCTCGGGCGGCTCCGACGGGTCGGGCTGCCACGCGACGGCGTCCTGCAGGGCCTGAGACGCCTCCTCCGCCAGCGCCGCGCGTCCCGGGAAGTGTCCGAACACCGTACGGCGCACCACGCCCGCGGCCCGGGCGATCTCCTCCAGGGTGGCCTCCGGATTCCGGCCCAGCTCCTGGCGGGCGGTGGCCAGAATGCGGGCGCGGTTGGACCGGGCGTTGCGCCGGATCGGTTCTCGGACCATGGGCTTCGATGCCACGACACGACCTCACGGACTCGCTGCAGTGCACTTACGGCGACTCATCCTGCCAGGTGGGAAGTGTCTGCTCGGTCCGGAGGGGAGCATGCCAGGGCACGCATGTCCGATCGGTCGCGTGCCCTGTCGTCAGTCGTCGGGGATGCCGACGCCGCTGAGGGCGGGCACGGTGATCTCCGGGTGGACCAGCGAGCGTGCGCCCAGCCGGAACTGGTCGAGCTTGTCGGTGATCGTCTGGCCGACGGGGGTGTGCCCCCAGATGCTGATGCCCTGATGGGTGGTGGGCTGCCAGGTGCTCTCGTCGACGACGACCGGGTTCCAGCCGACCTCCCACTCGAAGCCCGAGGGGGTACGGGCGTAGTACGACAGCTCCTTGTCGTTGGTGTGCTGACCCACGGACAGGGCCATGTCGAAGCCGAGTTCGTGCACCCGCTGGTAGCTGCGGGCGACGTCGTCGAGTGTGGCCACCTGGACGTTGAGGTGCTGGACGCGGGTGCGGACGGGGTCGATCGGCAGGCCGCGGACGGCCGCGACCGCGATGGAGTGGTGGCGCTCGTTGACGCGCAGGAAGCGGATCTTGAGCTTCACGCCGCTGATGGTCTCGTCGATGTAGTCGGTGAGCCGCGCGTCGAACACGGTGTTGAAGTAGCCGCGGATCAGGGCCGGTCTGGTGGACGTGAGGGCGACGTGGCCCATGCCCGAGGCACCGGTGACGAAGCCGGAGGCGAGCATGCGCAGGGGCTGGGCCGAGGTGATCGGGGTGGTGTAGATCTCCTGGGCGATGCCCTTGGGGCCGGGGAAGCGCAGCAGGCGTTCGACGCCGCGCAGGGCGGCCTCCTCGGCGGTGCCCTCGACGCACGGGACTCCGTGTGCGCGGACGCGGGCCTCGATCTGCTCGAAGGTGCTGTGGTCGGCCACGTGCCAGCCGGTCGCCACGACGTCCTCGGCGGGGCCGCGCCGGAGCAGGAAGCGGCACTCCTGGTCGTCCAGGCGGAAGCGCATGGATCCGGTGTCGAGGTCGTCGCGGTGCATGCCGATGGCGTCGGTTCCGAAACGGCGCCAGTCGGTGAAGCGGTTGGTCTCGATGACGAGGTAGCCCAGATGGACCGAGCCGAAGACCGAGGTGTTCACCGCCGGCCTCCCAGGAAGTCGGCGGACAGCCGGTTGAACAGCTCGGCGCGCTCGAACTGCACCCAGTGGCCCGTGTTGGCGACGAGGTACAGGTCGCAGTCGGGCAGGCGCTCGGCCAGCATCCGGCCGCCGCTCGGCCGGTTGACCCTGTCCGCCGCACCCCACAGCACCAGGGTGGGGACGGGCAGTCGGGACAGGCGGTCGTCGCGGGTGAAGTCCATCTTCCACAGGGTGCGCAGGGCGTGCGGGCCGGACGGGCGGCGCAGGGGCGGTGCCGCGACGACCTCCGGGTCGATGCTGTCCTGGTAGCGGGCGTCGATGACGCTGTCCGGAACGTCGGCGGCGTTGAAGACGAGGTAGGTGCGGATGAACTTCTCCAGCTTCGGCCGCGAGGGGCCGTCTCCGGAGTAGTAATTGAGCAGAATGTTGAGACCCGGGGTGGGCAGGGCGCGGGTGGTGCCGATGCCGCCGGGGCCCATGAGCACCATGCGGTCGACCCGGTCGGGGGTGTCCAGGGCGAGGCGCAGGGCACAGGCGCCGCCGTAGGAGTTGCCGACCAGGTGGGCCTTGTCCAGGCCGAGTTCGTCGAGCAGGCCGCGGATGCCGTCCGCGAGGTGGCCGAAGGGATCGGTGCCGTCCATGCCCTTGGTGCTGCGGCCGTAGCCGGGCAGGTCGGGGACGATGACCCGGTACTCCTTCGCCAGGGCGGCGATGTTCCGGGCGTAGTTGGAGACGCCGGAGGCGCCGGGGCCGCCGCCGTGCAGCAGCAGGACGGGGGGTCCGTCGCCGGTCTCGGCCACGAAGATCTTCCGGCCCGCGACGTCGATCAGCGATTCCCGCATAGGCGGCAGTTCGGTGGATGTGGTCATGGTGGTCCTCACGGGGCGATCGAGGTGCTCGGGCGCGGGGCGGGGGCGAATCCGGCCGGGGGCGGCGGCAGTTGGGCGCCCGCGGGCGCGGCGGCGTAGACGTAGGCGTCCGGGCGCAGAGCGAGCGTCGTCACCCGGCGCTCGGCCATCCAGGGCAGCAGGACGCCGTCGCTGTCGACGAGTGTGCCCTCGGCCGGGCGCGAGCCGGCGGGCATGACGGTGAGGGAGGGGACGCCCAGGTGCTCCCACGCGGGCTGGGTGACCGGGAGGCCGCCGTGCAGGAGCAGCCAGCGGCCGCCGAGCACGTCGTCCAGGCGGACGCGGCTGCCGTCGGGGGAGGTCACCCAGGGCTGCGGTATCTGGTGCCCGGACGCCTTGGTGCGCGGCCGTGCCTGCAGGCCCTCGGCGTAACGGGCGACGGGTATCCAGCTGGAGTCCTGCAGCCGGTCCGTGAAGCCCGGAACGCGGTCGAGGGCGCGCACCGCGGTGTCCCGGATCCGGGCGACGGGGAACCGCCGTTCGGTGATGATCCGGCCGACGAACACCGCCCTCCTGGTGACCTCCTTCACATGCGGCTTCCGCTCGGCCTCGTAACTGTCGAGCACCGACTCCGGCAGCTCGCCCCGCAGCACCGCGTCGAGCTTCCAGCACAGGTTGGCCACGTCACGTACCCCTGCGGCCATGCCCTGCCCGATCCACGGCGGCATCGCGTGGGCGGCGTCACCGGCGAGGAAGACACGGCCCACCCGGAAGCGTGCGGCGAAGCGGACGTGATGGCTGTAGACGGTGGCGCGCAGCACCTTGATGCTGTCCCGCCCGATCCCGTACCGGGAGACCAGTTCGTACACCGCGTCGTCGGTGGTCAGGTACTTCTCGTCGTCTCCGGGCAGGATCGGGAACTCCCAGCGGTGGTGCCCGAGCGGGGTCGGGCAGTCCACGGCCGGCCGGGCCGGGTCGCAGCGGAAGCGCAGCTTGTCGTGGTCGGGCCAGGGCTTGAGCATCTTCGTGTCGATGACCACCCAGCGGTCCTCGTACGTCCGTCCCTCGTAGCCGACGTTCAGCTGGGCACGGGTGAGGCTGGAGCCGCCGTCGGCCGCGATGACGTAGGACGCGCGCAGCCGCCGGACGGAGTCGTCAGCGCCGACCAGGGTCAGTTCGACACCGTCCGGATCCTGCCGCAGCCGCACACACTCGTGCCGCAGCACCACCTCCACCTGCGGATACCGGTCGACCCCGGCGCGCAGGACCTGCTCCAGCGCGGGCTGGTAGATGAACATCTGCGGCGGGTGGCCGTGGCCGCGCGGGCGGGGGCGCGCACGGATGAACGGCCGGCCGCCCGCGTCGACGAAGTCCACGGGGCGCTCGGCCAGCATGTCCTGTTTCAGCGTCTCGGCCAGGCCGACGCGCTGCCAGATCCGCAGGACCTCCTCGTCGGTGGAGATGGCCCGCGCGCGGGAGAAGACCTCCGCGTCGCGTTCCAGGACCACCACCTTGAGGCCCGTGGCCCCCAGCAGGTTGGCCGCGGTCACCCCGGTCGGCCCGTACCCGATCACCGCCACGTCGTACGTGTCGTCCCTGTTGCACTCGGCTCTGTCCCTGGCATCGATCCGGCTCACCAGGTCACCTCACTGTCGTTCTTGTCGGCTCTTGCTGTAGCGACCATTCCAATTGGAACAGTCGCTACGGTAAGCTGGGTGTCAGAGACGGTCAAGGGCCGGTACGACAGGAGGGCACATCCGATGACCAAGCCGCAGACCACGCGCAAGAAGCGCGCCAACGGAGTGGAGTCACGGCAGCGGATCCTCGACGCCGCCGTGGAGATCGCCGGCGAGCGTGGCTACGAGGGCACGTCGATCGCGGCGGTCAGCGCCAAGTGCGGACTGCCCGCCAGTTCCATCTACTGGCACTTCAAGGACAAGGACGACCTGATCGCCGCGGTCATCGAGCGGAGCTTCGAGACATGGCTGACGGCCGTCGTGCTGCCGGGCGAGGAGAGCGGTACGCCGCTGGAGCGGGTCACGGCCATGGCGGCGAACGTGGCGAGAGCGCTGGTCGACGCCCCCGACTTCCTGCGCCTCGGCCTGATGCTCGCCCTGGAGCGGCGCCCCGTCGAACCCCGCGGCCGGACCGTGTTCCTCCAGGTACGGGACATCGCCCGCGGGAAGATCATCGAGGTGATCCGGACCCTCGCCCCGGACCTGGACGAGAGCTCCGCGTACACCCTCGCCGACTACGCCGTCGCCGGCGCCGACGGTCTGTTCATCAAGCGGGAGATCAGCGGTGACGCATTCGACCTCGTGGCAATGTTCGAACTGCATGCCCGCCTGGTCCACGAGGCGGCGATGCGCATGACGGCGAGGAGCGGGGGATGACCCTGACGGCCCGGCAGTGCGAGGAGGCCGCCGTGCTGCTGCGCCGGGCCGAGCGGAACACGGCACCGATCGAGCCGCTGTCGGCCCTGCTGCCCGGCCTCGGCCTGGCCGACGCCTACGGCGTCCAGCGGGCCAACATCGCCCGCCGCCGGGCCGACGGGGCCACCGTCATCGGCCACAAGGTCGGCCTGACCTCGCCCGCGATGCAGCAACTCCTCGGTGTCACCGAGCCCGACTTCGGCCATCTGGTCGACGACATGGTCCGCCGGGACGGCACGGCGGTCTTCGCGGGCCGCTACTGCCGGCCGCGAGTCGAACCGGAGATCTGCTTCCTGCTCTCCCGTCCCCTGCGCGGCCCCGGCGTCACCGCCGACGACGTACTGGCCGCCACCGAAGCCGTCGCCCCGGCCCTGGAGATCGTCGACAGCCGCATCCGGGACTGGAACATCACCCTGGTGGACACGGTCGCCGACAACGCCAGCTCCGGAGGGCTGGTCTGCGGCCCCTGGACACCCGTCGGCAGGGCGCCCGACCTCGCCTCAGTCACCGTCGAACTCCTCCTCGACGGCAGGCCCTCGGCGGCGGGCAGCGGCCGCGAGGTGCTCGGCCATCCGGCCGCCGCCGTCGCCTGGCTGGCCAACACCCTCGCCGGTTTCGGCGCCGCCCTGGAGCCCGGGCAACTGGTCCTGCCCGGCGCCATGACCACCGCACCCTTCGTCACCGCAGGCCAGAGAATCGAGGCGCGCTTCACCGGCCTCGGTCCGGTGTCGGTGACCTTCGCCTGACGTCTCCCCTCATCCCGGTACCACCCGAGAAAGCCACGAGGTCATCGCATGCCCGCCGCACCCCGCCGGATCGACGTCCACCAGCACCTCGTCCCGCCCTTCTACCGCGACCTGCTGACCAAGGCCGGCATCGCCGAGGCGGGCGGCCGTGCCCTTCCGGACTGGAGCCCCGAAGCCGCGCTGGAACTGATGGACCTGCTGGGCACCGCCACGGCAATCGTCTCCGTCTCCACCCCCGGAACCGGCTTCCTCGCCGATCCGGCCGAGGCCGCGGACCTGGCGCGCCGGCTCAACGACCACGGCGCATCCCTCACAGCCGACCACCCCGGTCGCTTCGGCCACTTCGCGACCCTGCCGATGCCCGACGTCGACGCCTGCGTCGCCGAGGCCCGGCGGGCCCTGGACGAACTGGGTGCCGACGGGGTCACCCTGCTCGCCAACAACCAGGGCACCTACCTCGGCGCGGACGGCCAGGACGCGCTCTGGCGAACCCTCGACGACCGCGGCGCCGTCGTCTTCGTCCACCCCGCCGACCTGCGCGCACCGGCCGTGGACGGCATCCCGCCGTTCGCCGCCGACTTCCTGCTCGACACCACCAGGGCCGCCTACCTCCTTGTACGCAACGGTGTCGTCCGGCGGCACCCCAACATCCGCTTCATCCTCAGCCACGCCGGCGGCTTCGTGCCCTACGCCTCCCACCGCATGGCCGTCTCCATGGCCGCCGACACCGGGCGCAGCCCCCTCGACATCCTGGACGACCTGCGCGGCTTCTACTTCGACACCGCCCTGTCCTCCAGCCCCGCCGCACTGCCGACCCTCCTTGCCTTCGCCCGCCCCGGCCATGTCCTCTTCGGCAGCGACTGGCCCTTCGCTCCCACCGTCGCGGGCCAGTACTTCGCCAACGGCCTCGACTCCGGCGTCGACCCCGCCACCCTCACGGCCGTCAACCACGCCAACGCCGAAGCCCTGTTCCCGCGCCTGGCCACCGCCCCCGCCACCACTCCGGCCGGCCCGGCCCCGGTACGGCTGCGGCAGGCCGCCCAGCGGGCCGGCGCCCGCCTCGTCTTCAAGCTCGTCCAGCCCGGCACCCGGTGAGCCACCGAGGGTCCGGTGCGCCCACCGGACCCTCACCGTCATGACCGGCCCGACGATCAGGACGTGCTCTGCGCCCGGGCCACCAGGTCCAGCGCGACGTCCGTGATCATGTCCTCCTGGCCGCCGACCATGCCGCGCCGGCCGACCTCGACCAGGATGCTGCGGGTGTCCAGGCCGTAGCGGGCGGAGGCTGCTTCGGCGTGGCGCAGGAAGCTGGAGTACACGCCCGCGTAGCCGAGGCTCAACGTCTCGCGGTCCACCCTCACCTCGCGGTCCTGCAGCGGTCGTACGAGATCGTCGGCGGCGTCCATGAGCGGGAACAGGTCGCAGCCGTGCTCCCAGCCCCTGAGGTCGGCGACCGCGACGAACGCCTCCAGCGGGCAGTTGCCCGCGCCCGCGCCCTGCCCGGCGAGAGAGGCGTCGACCCGTACCGCCCCGCTCTCGACGGCGACGACGGTGTTGGCCACGCCCAGGGCGAGGTTGTGGTGGGCGTGGATGCCGAGTTCGGTGGCGGGGTCGAGTACGTCCCGGTAGGCCCGGAAGCGGTCGCGGACCCCGTCCATGGTGAGGCGGCCGCCGGAGTCGGTGACGTAGACGCAGTGGGCGCCGTACGACTCCATGAGCCGTGCCTGGCGGGCCAGTTCGGCCGGTTCGGCCATGTGGGACATCATCAGGAACCCGGCGACGTCCATGCCCAGGTCACGGGCGGCGGCGATGTGCTGGGCGGAGATGTCGGCCTCGGTGCAGTGGGTGGCGACGCGCACCGAGCGGATGCCCAGGGCGTGCGCCTGCCTGAGGTCGCGGACCGTGCCGATGCCGGGCAGCAGCAGCGTCGTGGGTACGGCGCGCCGCGTGGCGTCGGAGACGGCCTCGATCCACTCCCAGTCGGTGTGGGCGCCGACACCGTAGTTGATGCTGGAGCCCGCCAGGCCGTCCCCGTGGGCGATCTCGATCGCGGTCACGCCGGCGGCGTCCAGGGCGGCGGCGATGGTGCGGGCCTGGTCGACGGTGTAGTGGTGCCGGACGGCGTGCATGCCGTCGCGCAGGGTCACGTCCTGGACGTGGAGAGCGGTCACTCGGACGCCTCCTTGCTGTGCCGGGCGGCCATGCGTTCCGCGGTGCGCAGGGCGGCCGAGGTCATGACGTCGAGGTTTCCCGCGTAGGCCGGGAGGTAGTGGGCGGCGCCCTCGACCTCCAGGAACACGGACACCTTCAGGGCGCCACCCGCGTCCGGGGCGAGGGCGCGCAACGGGTCGTCGTCGGCGACCTGTTCGAACTGCACCTTCTGCTTGAGCCGATATCCGGGCACGTACGCCTGCACCCGGCCCACCATCTCCTCGACCGACGCGGTGACGGCCTCGGTGGCGCAGTCGGACACCAGGCAGTGCACGGTGTCCCGCATGATCAGCGGGGGCTCGGCCGGGTTGAGGACGATGATCGCCTTGCCGCGGCCGGCGCCGCCGACCTGCTCGACGGCGGCGGAGGTCGTCTCGGTGAACTCGTCGATGTTCGCCCGGGTGCCGGGGCCGGCCGAGCGGGAGGCGATGGAGGCGACGATCTCGCCGTAGTGGACCGGCGTGACCGCGCCGACCGCGGCGACGATCGGGATCGTGGCCTGGCCGCCGCAGGTGACCATGTTGACGTTCGCCGCGTCGAGATGCGCGTCGCCGTTCACCGGCGGGACCACGTACGGGCCCAGGGCGGCCGGCGTGAGATCGACGAGGGTGCGTCCCAGGGGGCGTAGCACCTCGTCGTGGTGGCGGTGGGCCCCGGCCGACGTCGCGTCGAAGACGATCTCCACCTCGGCGAACTCGTCAAGGCCGACGAGCCCCGCCACACCCTCGTGGGTGGTGGCGACCTTCAGGCGGCGGGCGCGGGCCAGGCCGTCGGAGTCCGGGTCGATCCCGGCCATCGCGGTGATCTCCAGGGACTCCGAGAGCCGCAGGAGCTTGATCATGAGGTCGGTGCCGATGTTGCCGGAACCGATGACGGCGACCTTGGTGCTCACCGGTGCTCTCCTTCCTCGGCGGATTCCGCGACGCATTCCGCGACGCATTCCGCGACGCATTCCGCGGTGGATTCCTTGGCGAAGCCGACCCGCACGGAGCCCAGGCCCGAGATGCGGGCCTCGAACACGTCTCCCGGCGACGCGGGTGCCATCGGGCCCAGCGCCCCGGTCAGCACGAGGTCGCCCGCGCGCAGCGGGTCGCCCCGCTCGGCGAGTGCCGAGGCCAGCCAGACCGCCGCGTTGAGTGGGCTGCCGAGGCAGTCCGCGCCGGTGCCCTCGGAGACGGCCTCGCCGGCGCGGGTCATGGTCATCGTCACGGCCCGCAGGTCGATTCCGGCGAGCGGTACGGGGGTGCCGCCCAGCACGTACAGGCCGCAGGAGGCGTTGTCGGCGACGGTGTCGACCAGGGAGATGTCCCAGTCGCGCACCCGGCTGTCGACGATCTCCAGCGCGGGCAGCGCGAAGTCCACCGCGCGGAGCACGTCGACCACCGTGCACGCGGGGTGCGGCAGATCACGCCCGAGCACGAGCGCGACCTCGGCCTCCACCTTCGGCCGGAGCAGTCGTCCCGCGGCCACCTCGCCGCCGTCCGGCACGGCCATGTCCGCGAACAGCGCGCCGAAGTCGGGCTGGCCCACGCCGAGTTGACGCTGCACAGCGGGCGAGGTCAGGCCGATCTTCCGGCCGACGAGACGGCGGCCGGCGTCCAGGCCGCGCCGTACGTTGACCTGCTGCACGGCGTAGGCGGAGTCCAGGTCGCCGTCGTCCAGCAGCGTCCGCACCGGCGGACAGGCGGCCCGGGTCCGTGCGGCCTCCGCCAGCAGGTCGGCGGCCTTGACCACGGCCGGTGGCAGCGCGTCCGGACGGACGCGCTCGAGCAGGGTCGACACAGGGTGCCTCCAGGAGAGGGGTGGGGGAGCGGAGACGCGAACCGCGTCTGCCGGCATGCCCCCGATATAGACAGCACCCATCCGCCGGGACAACATTTGTTCCGTGACACGGAACAGTGAGACGGGCAGCATGCTCGACAAGGCCGCGCTCATCCTCGAATCGTTCACTCCGAGCGGAGAGTCGTACCGCCTGTCGGAACTTTCGGAGCGCACAGCCCTGCCGAAGCCGACGGTGCACCGGCTGGCGGCCGACCTCGTCCGGCTGGGCTGGCTGGAGCGCTCGGGGCACCACTACCGGCTCGGCGCGAAGCTGTTCGAGCTGGGTTCCCTGGTGCCGCGCCGACGCGATCTGCGCGAGACGGCCCTGCCTTTCCTGCAGGACCTGTTCGAGGCCACCCGGGAGACCGTCCACCTCGGCGTCCGCGAGGGCATGGAGGTGGTCTACCTCGAACGCATCCACGGTCATGAGGCCCTGCAGCTGCCCTCCCGGATCGGCGGCGGCCTCCCGCTGACCTGCACCGGCGTCGGCAAGGCCCTGCTGGCCTTCTCCGGCCCCGAGCTGACCGAGGAGGTCCTCTCCTCGCCGCTGCCCAGCCTCACCCCCCACTCGATCACCGACCCGGGACGCCTGCGCATGGCGCTGGAGAAGATCCAGGTGTCCGGTCTGGCCTACGAGGAGCAGGAGGCCGCGCTGGGCGTGAGCTGCATCGCGGCACCCGTGTTCGCCGGCGGTGCGACGGTGGCCGCCCTCTCGGTCGCCGTACCCCGCTCCCGCTTCCGCCCGGCTCAACTGGCCCCCGCCGTCCGCACGGCTGCTCTGGGGTTGTCGCGTGTGCTGCGGGGGGCCGGCTGAAAGGGAAAGCGGGGCCGGCTGCATGAAAAAATGGGCGGCCCCACCGGTGGGTGGGACCGCCCAGGGGGGCGATCAGTGGGCGGCGAGGTGTTCGAGGGTGTCGATCACTCGGTTCGAGAAGCCCCACTCGTTGTCGTACCAGGCGACCACCTTGATGTGGCGGCCGTCGACGCGCGTCAGGGCCGAGTCGAAGATCGACGAGGCCGGGTTGCCCGTGATGTCGGCCGACACCAGCGGGTCCTCCGAGTACTCGAGGATGCCGGCCAGCGGTCCCTCCGCGGCGGCGCGGTAGGCCGCCAGCACCTCGTCCCGGGCCACGTCACGGGCGACGCTCGTGTTGAGTTCGACGATCGAGCCCACCGGCACCGGCACGCGGATCGAGTCGCCCGACAGCCTGCCGTCGAGGTTCGGCAGCACGAGACCGATCGCCTTGGCGGCGCCCGTCGTGGTCGGCACGATGTTGACGGCGGCGGCACGGGCGCGGCGGGCGTCGCGGTGCGGACCGTCCTGCAGGTTCTGCTCCTGCGTGTACGCGTGCACCGTCGTCATGAAGCCGTGCTCGATGCCGGCGAGGTCGTCGAGCACCGCGGCCAGCGGAGCGAGGGCGTTGGTCGTGCACGAGGCGTTCGAGACGATCGTGTGCAGGTCCGGGTCGTACGCATCGGTGTTGACGCCGAACGCGAGCGTGACGTCGGCGCCGTCCGACGGCGCACTGACCAGCACCTTCCTCGCGCCCGCGTCGAGGTGGGCGCCGGCGGCCTTGGCCGAGGTGAAGCGGCCGGTCGACTCGAGGGCGAGATCGACGCCGAGTTCGGCCCAGGGCAGCCGGCCCGGTTCGCGCTCGGCGAGCACCTTGATGCGGCGGCCGTCGACCACGAGCGTGTCCCCGTCGACGGTCACCGGGCGGCCCAGGCGGCCCGCCGTCGTGTCGTAGGCGAGGAGCCGGGCGAGGGTGGCGGGCTCCGTGAGGTCGTTGACGGCGACGACCTCCAGGTCGCTGTCGCGCTCCAGCAGTGCACGCAGCACGTTGCGTCCGATGCGGCCGAATCCGTTGATGGCGATACGAGTCATGAGTGGTGTCCCTTCGCGTCGCCACCAGGTTGGCGGGCCGCGCCCGGCTGTGACACCGGCGCGATCGCCATGGTTCGCAAGGATCACGCCAGACCGCGCTGGCTACTCGCCCTTGGTGAAGGTGCGCCGGTACTCGCTCGGCGTGGTACCGAGGATGCGCTGGAAGTGCAGCCGCAGATTCGCGCCGGTGCCGAGGCCGACGTCGGCGGCGATCTGCTCCACGCCGCGTTCCGAACGCTCCAGCAGTTCACGGGCCCTGTCGATGCGGGCGCGCATCACCCACTGCATGGGCGTGTACCCGGTGTCCTCGGCGAAGCGCCGCGAGAAGGTGCGCGGCGAGACCGCCGCGTGCCGGGCGAGCGTCTCCAGGGTCAGCGGTTCCGCGAGCCGGTGCAGCGCCCACTCGCGGGTCGCGGCGAACCGCTCACCGAGCGGCTCGGGCACGCTGCGCGGCACGTACTGCGCCTGGCCGCCGCTGCGGTAGGGGGCCGCGACCAGGCGCCGGGCCGCATGGTTCGAGGCGGCCACGCCGAGGTCGCCGCGCAGGATGTGCAGGCACAGGTCGATGCCCGAGGCGGCACCGGCCGAGGTCAGCACGCTGCCCTCGTCCACGAACAGGACGTTCTCGTCGACCCGGACGAGCGGATGCTTCGTCGCGAGTGCCTGCGCGTAGTGCCAGTGCGTGGTGGCGCGTCGGCCGTCGAGCAGGCCCGTGGCGGCGAGCGCGAAGGCGCCCGTCGAGATGGCGGCGAGCCGTGCACCGCGGTCGTGGGCGGCGATCAGCTCGTCCACGACGGCCTGCGGCGGGTCGTCGCGGTCCGGGAACCGGTAGCCGGGGATGAAGACGATGTCGGCCCACGCGAGCGCGTCGAGACCGTGGGCGACGTGGTACGACAGGCCGTCGCCGCCGGTCACGAGTCCGGGTGCCGCACCGCAGACCCGCACCTCGTACGGCATGCTCGCGCGGGTCGTGAACACCTGCGCGGGAATGCCGACATCGAGCGGCTTCGCGCCTTCGAGCACGAGGACCGCGACGCGGCGAAGGCGGGAAACGGGCACGTGAGACAGGGTACGCGGGGGTAAGGGACGACCGACGGTGCCGGTGCGGACGGGGTGCGTCCGAGCGGCGCCCCGTTCTCCGTCCGTCCGAGCGGGTCGCCCGCTCCGACCGCGTGTCCATGGACCCGACGTCGCCCCGGGGACGAGAGGCTTCCCGGATGCACGCCGTACTGCACGCACTGGCCATCACCGGATCCATGGCCTGGGAGATCACCTGGGCCCTGATCCTCGGGTTCACCCTGTCCGCGGTGGTCCAGGCCGTGGTCCGCAAGTCCACGGTCGTCTCCCTCCTCGGCGACGACCGGCCCCGTACGCTGGCCACCGCCGCCGGCCTCGGCGCCGCCTCCTCCTCGTGCTCCTACGCCGCGGTCGCGCTGGCGCGGTCGCTGTTCCGCCGGGGCGCGAACTTCACCGCCGCGATGGCCTTCGAGATCGCCTCCACCAACCTCGTCGTCGAACTCGGCGTGATTCTGGCCCTGCTGATGGGCTGGCAGTTCACCCTCGCCGAATTCGTCGGCGGGCCCGTCATGATCGGTGTTCTGGCTCTCCTGTTCCGCCGCTTCTTGAGCGACAGGCTGGTGCGGGAGGCGGGCACGCAGGCCGAGAAGGGGCTGGCCGGGTCGATGGAGGGCCATGCCGCAATGGACATGTCCGTTCGCCGCGAAGGCTCCTTCGCCCGTCGGCTGCTGTCCGGTGAGGGTTTCACCGCCACCTCGCACGTCTTCGTCATGGAGTGGGCGGCGATCCTGCGCGACCTGGTACTGGGACTGCTCATCGCCGGCGCCATCGCCGCCTGGGTACCCGACTCGTTCTGGGGTGCCTTCTTCTTCGAGGGGCACCCGCTCGCCGCCAAGCTGTGGGGACCCCTCGTCGGCCCGCTGGTGGCGATCGCTTCGTTCGTGTGCTCCATCGGCAACGTGCCGCTGGCGGTGGTGCTGTGGAAGGGCGGCATCAGCTTCGGCGGCGTCGTGGCGTTCATCTTCGCCGATCTGCTGATCCTGCCGATCCTCAACATCTACCGGAAGTACTACGGCATCACGATGGCTGGGTTCCTCCTGGCCACCTTCTACGCCGCGATGGCTTTCGCCGGGTACTGCGTGGAACTCGTCTTCGGCGCCCTCGGACTCATCCCCGAGCGCAGCCATGCCGAGATCCCCATGGAGGGCGTCTCCTGGAACTACACCACCTGGCTCAACATCGCCTTCCTCCTCCTGGCCGCCGTCCTGCTCGTACGGTTCTTCCGTACCGGCGGATCGGCGATGCTCCGCATGATGGGCGGTGCGCCCGGCAGCACCGGCACGGCGGCATAGGCTTCACCTGGCACCGACACCGTCGCAGACCCAGGAGCGCGCACCGTGATCGACCCCGCATCGGAGTCCCCCTACCCGGACCGTCTCCGCCCGGACGAGGAGCCCGCCCCGCACGCACAGCTCAAGCCCGTGCTCGGTCTGCTGGGCAGCTGGCACGGCCGGGGCCGGGGCGGGTACCCCACGCTCTCCGGGGACTTCACGTACGCGCAGGAGCTGACCTTCAGTCACGACGGCCGTCCCTTCCTGCGCTACGAGGCCCGGGCCTGGCTGCTCGACGAGGACGACGCCCCGCTGCGTCCCGCGGCCCGGGAGAGCGGATGGTGGCGGATCCAGCCGGACGGCCGGGTCGAAGCGCTGATCACCCAGCCCACCGGCATCGCGGAGATCATGGTCGGACAGGCCACCGGGCACGAGGTCGACCTCACCACCCACGCAGTGGCCCTCACCCCCACAGCCAAGGAAGTCGACGCCACCCGCCGCCACTACCTGCTGAACGACGACGGCTCGCTCTCCTTCGAGCACGAACTGAGCGCGGTCGGCCAGCCGCTGCGCCACCACCTTTCGGCACGGCTGCGACGCAAGGACTAGGGCCTGAGAGCAGTCTGGGCAACCTGGGCACCGTGCTGCATCGACGAACTGCCCCAAACCGAAAACCTCAGTAGCCGACCGGGCCGGGCCGGGCTCCGGCCCGGTCGCGGAACCACGCAGCTGCCCCCACCAGCACCGCCGCCCCCAGCCCGTACAGGGGCAGCCACAGAGTCGTCGTGGCCGCCAGGCACTCGGCAACGGCCTTGCGGGCTTGGACCTCCTGCGCGAACGCCAGGGCGGTACCGTCACTGCCGGCCAGGTTCCCCAGCGCGGCCTTCACCTGGAGAGCCTGGTACCTGCCCATCAGCTCGCACTCGCTGCGCGTGCCCGGCATCGGGAACAGCCAAGCCCGGCGCTGCAGCAGGGGTGCAAGTGCGATCGCCACGCACAGGCCGACGACCAGCGCGTACGCGACCAGGCCACGCATGTACGCCGAGCGAATGTCCGGCGTCCAGTCCGCCCGTCGTTGGAAGGCGAGCATCACCGCAAGCAGCGTCACCCCGATGAACGTGGCGAACCACTGCCACGAGCCCTGGGCGAGCGCGAACGTCAGCACCGCGGCGAGTCCGATGCCGATGACACCGGGAGCGGGAATGTCATCGCCTGCTGCGACGGATGCCGGCCTCGGGGTCACTCGGGGGCTGGGATTACTCACGGGCCTCTCCTGCAGGGGGAGGCATCAGCATCCGCCGCGGGGCGCCGCGGCCCTGGGCACCATGCCGTACGGGCCCGGCGCCTCGCCCGGTTGGCCCGCACCTGGTCGGCCGCGCGGGCTACTGGCCGGGGCGCGCCTGGGCCGTCTCTTCCGGACCGTGCCCGGCACGCACTGCCTGGCACCGCACGGTGGCGCTCGAGACGACTGATTCCACCTTCGACCGCGTGGCGCTCGCGCGGCCCGTATCCGGTCCGGGCTCGTTCGGGGCCGCCCCGCACCAACGCGAGGCACGCGGATCGCGTCTCGCCAGCTCGGTGGAGAACTGCACGTCGTGGTTGCCTTCCAGGCCGACGTTGACGCCGGCCGGCGTGGTCAGCGGCGCGCCGCCCTGCCGTATGCGCAGTGCGGCGCGCCGGTCGTCAGCCGTTGGGGTCGAAAGGGATGCCCGACGGCATCGAATGCGCCAGCGCGTACGCGAAGTCGCCGTCCTTGATCTTGATGGAGGCCGCCCCGAAGTTGGCGCTCAGGAGCTTGTCGCGGTAGCCGGCGGGGTAGCCGTTCCAGCCCACCAGGCGGGGGAAGAACCAGCCCCCGGTCACGTTCTCCGGAGGATCGTCGTTGGTGTTGGCGAACCGGAAGTCGTGCGTGGACACGCCGTCCTTGTGGTAGACGATCTTCGGGTGCGTGCCGTCGAAACGGACCGCGGAGCGGGCGGCGACCTGGTAGCTGGTGTGCTGGGACACCGACACGTACCGGACCTCGTTGTTGTTGATCCACACCACGACGTGCTCCCAGTCGTGGGTGTGCCCGATGGCCGCCGGGCCGAGCGTCGCCTGGTCCTTCTCGAAGTAGCTGGCGTACATCACCGCGCACCAGCCGTTGTTGCACTTCTCGCGTGAGTAGGTGTTGGCGTTGGCCAGTTGGGCGTAGTCGTGGCAATGTCCGTTGACATCGCCGCCGAGTTTCAGGCCGGGGTTGACGGTGCCGTCGGCTCCGATCGCCGCGGTGGCGTAGCAGCCGTCACCGTCGTAGTCGTAGGCGGGGGAGAAGGTCTGTTCCAGACCGTCGGCGTTCTGCGGCAGCAACTGCAGGACGTTCGCGTGGGCGCTCGCCGGGACGGCGACGACGAGCGTCATCGCGCCGAGGGCGCCGAGGAGGACCTTGGTCAGGGACTTCACGTTGCGCATGACGGCTCCTTGTCGGGCAGCTCGTGTCAGCAGTACAGGTTGCTGCCCGGGGAGACCCCGAGGATCTGGGTGAAGCGCTGGTAGGCGTCGACGCGGCCGTAGAGCTGTACGGCGGTGCCGTTGGCGCTGTTGGCCCCCGCCACGTCGACGCACTTTCCGGCGAGTCCCGTGATCGCGCCGTCGGCGGCCCGGGCGGGAGCGGCGGCGAACAGCGCGGCGACAAGGGCGGCGAGAACGAAGCCGATGGTGAACCGGCCGGCCGGCGCGGGTCCGGTGCGCAACCGACTGTGGCTGAGCGTTGGCATGGTGGAGTTCCCTGGCCTTTCGCGTGGAGGCGCGCCCTGGGCGAGGCTCATCTCGTGAACGGTGAGTGCGTCGCGCAGGGCGTGGTCGACCCCTGAACCTCGGGGCGTGGACCACTGTCGGGGCGCGGACCACTTTCGTCAAGATCTGAAGTAAGTGGTGAGGAAACCGAGTTGGTGAACACTCGGCAGTCAGGAGTCAGTTGAGGACGGTCTGGGTGACGACGATGTGGCCCGCGTCGGGATCAAGGCTTCCGCCGAGCCGGCCGAAGACGCCGTCGGTGAGGTCCAGGCACTTGGGCTCCTGCGGAGTCTGGATGAAGGTGCCCCGGTCGTTGATGCGGACCACCAGCGACCTGCCGTTGGCGACGTTGGTGACCTGTACCCGGGTCCCGAAGGGCAGTTGCGGGTTCCGGCCGAGTGACGTCGCCGCTGTGTCGGCGTTGTTGTCGAAGAGTTCGCCGCTGGCCGTCAGGGCGCCGGGCGGCTGGGGGCCGTAGTGGGTCGCCCAGCACTGGTCCAACGGGGCGCCACCCCCGGCGGCCTGGGCGCGGGACGTGGCGAACGGTGCGGTGGCCAGGGCGAGTGCGGCGAGGGCGAGGCCGCCGCGTATCGCGACAGGGCGGAGAGAGGGCGGTCCGGTCACGGAGGAGATCACGGCCTTTCCTGGTCGACTGCAGGACAGCCGGAACCTAAAAGGTCTGCACCAGGAGGGTCAAGAGGTGAATGAGACAAGGCCCTTGAGGGCGTGATGCTTCTCGGAGCTGAATCCCTCAGCTACCCAACTCCTTTGGAATACCAGGGAGTTTCAGAACCCAGCGCGTTTCGCCTTCAGTTGTTGACGGCAGGACGGCCCGAGAGTACAAACCCCGGATAGAGCGCTCTCAGGAACTGCTGATCTCTTCCCCACAGGCCGCCACGGCTTTGGAGACCCCCATGCGGATATCCTTCAGCGCATCGACACCGAGACCGCCCAGCGGTGCCGCGCGCTCCCGAACGGCTCTCGGCGTGATCCTCGCGCTGCTCGCCACCTGCTTCTTCGCGATGACACAGGCACCCGCGCAGGCCGCCGACGTTCTGCTCTCCCGCGCCCGCCCCGCCACCGCCTCCTCGACCGAGAACGCGTCGTTCCCGGCCGGCGCGGCGGTCGACGGCGACCCGGGCACCCGCTGGTCGTCGGCGTTCGCCGACCCGCAGTGGCTCCAGGTGGACCTCGGCTCCGTCCAGCAGCTCTCCCGTGTCACCCTGCGCTGGGAGGCCGCCTACGCCACGGCCTTCCAGATCCAGACGTCCACCGACGCGACCCACTGGACGACGGCTTACTCCACCACCACGTCCGCCGGCGGCACCCAGAACGTCGCCGTCACCGGCAGCGGCCGCTACGTACGCCTGTACGGCACCGCACGAGCGACCCCGTACGGCTACTCCCTCTGGGAGTTCGAGGTGTACGGGCCCGGGGGCGGCACCACTCCGCCGGGCGACTTCTGGGGCAGCACGAGCGACATCCCGCCCGCGCAGAACGCCGTCGAAGTGAAGATCCTCAACCGCACCAACGGCAAGTACCCCGACAGCCAGGTGTACTGGAGCTTCAACGGCCAGGTGCACTCCGTCGCCGAACAGCCCTACCTGGACATGCCGGCGAACTCCGCGGGCCGCATGTACTTCTACCTGGGCTCGCCGAACGGCCCGTACTACGACTTCATCGAGTTCACGGTCGGCAACGACGTCTTCAACGGAAACACCACCCGGGTCGACGCCTTCGGCCTCAAACTCGCCATGCGGCTGCACACCAAGGACGGCTACGACGTCGAGGTCGGCGAGAACCGCCAGACCTTCGCCGAGGACCGCGCCACCACCTTCCAGCGCTTCACCGACGCGGTCCCGGCCCAGTTCAAGGTGCTGGCCCAGACGCAGGCTCCCTACCGCATCATCGCGCCCGGCAGCGACCCCAGCTTCCGCGCGGGCGGCGCCAACGCCGGCTACTTCACCTCCTACGCCCAGTCCGTCGGCGTCAACGCGGCCACCTCGGACATCTTCGGCTGTGCCGCCTCCCTGGCAGGCAACCCCGACATGTGCTCGGCCCTCAACCGCCACGTGGCCACACTGCCGGCCTCCCAGCAGTCCGACCCCAGCCAGTACTACAAGGCCGCGCCGGCCAACTACTACGCCGAGTTCTGGCACGACAACGCCATCAACAACCTCGCCTACGGCTTCCCGTACGACGACGTCGCCGGGCAGTCCTCCTTCGTTTCCCACGCCAACCCGCAGTGGCTGCTGGTCGCCGTCGGCTGGTGACGGCGGCGCACCGTGTGACCGAAGGGCGCGACGGGCCCCGTACGCCGCCCGTCAGCCCGAAGGATGGGCACCCGGTGTGTGCCCGAAGGTGCGCCGGAAGACGTCGATGAACGCGCTGGCCGAGGACCAGCCGCACAGGTGCGCCACCGCGGTCACCGGCGTCTTCTCGGCCAGCAGGACCAGGGCGTGATGCAGCCGCAGCTGGGTGCGCCACTGCGGGAACGTCATCCCGAGGTCGCTGCGGAACAGCCGGGCCAGGGTACGGTCGCTCGCCCCGACCTCCCGGCCCAGCTCGGCGAGGGTGCGGCCGTCGGCCGGGTCGGCGCGCAGGATGTCGCACAGCGTCCGCAGCAGGGGCGAGGCCGGTGTCGGCAGGTGCAGCGGCTGCTGCGGCGAGGCACGCAGCTGGTCGAGCAACACCGCGCGCAGCCGGGCCCGTTCGGGGCTGTCGTCATCGGGGGCGCGGGTGTAGGCGACGATCAGTTCGCGCAGCAGCGGGCCCACGGCGAGCACGGTCGGCGTGTCCAGGGCGAGCGGGTTCTCGCTCGCGGGCAGCCCCACCAGGTGGAGGTCGAGTTCGCCATGGGCCTGGTGGGCGTGGACGGTGCCGGCCGGCACCCAGATGGCCCGGGTGCCCGGGGCGACCCAGGTGCCCGCGCTGGTGGTGACGGCCAGCACTCCCCGGCCCGCGTAGGCGATCTGGTGCTCGTCGTGCCGGTGGGCGTCTATCGCGGCGCCGGGCGCCAGCAGCTGGGTGCGGGTCGGAGCGATCGGGTCATGGCGGATCTCCGTCATTTGTTGGCAGGATATCGGAAGCCCGACACGGCGCCCGCTGCGGACCATGACCGGGTGCGAAGGAATGCATCCATAACCCTGCTGTCCGTCGGGCACGCCTGCGTCGACGTCTACCAAGGCGCGGTGGCCTCCCTGGTCCCCTTCTTCGTAGCCGAACGCGCCTACGGCTACGCGGCCGTCTCGGGCATCGTCCTGGCCGCCTCCCTGCTGTCGTCGGTGGCGCAACCCGTGTTCGGACTCCTCACCGACCGCTGGGCGATGCCCTGGCTGCTCCCGGTCAGCACGCTGCTGGGCGGCCTGGGCATCGCCCTCAGCGGACTGAGCGGCTCCTATGGGCTCACCCTGCTGTTCGTCGCGGTGTCCGGGGTCGGCGTGGCCGCTTACCACCCCGAGTCCGCCCGCGCCGCACGTCTCGCCGGCCGGGGGAGCCACACCGCGATGAGCTGGTTCTCGCTGGGCGGCAACCTCGGCTTCGCGCTGGCTCCGCTCCTGGTGGCCGCCGTCGTGGGCACCGGCGGACTGCGGCTGACACCGCTGCTGGTACTGCCGGCCCTCGCGGGCACCGTGCTGTGCCTGCCCGTGCTCCGTGCCCTGGAGCAGCGGCGGGCCGACGGTACCGGTACGGCGGTGGCGGCCGCGGACGACGACAGGGCGTCGTTCGTGAAGCTGTCCCTGGCCGTGGTGTTCCGCTCGGTCGTCTTCGTCGGACTGAGCACGTTCATCTCGCTGTACGCGAAGGAGCGTGTGGGCGGCGGTACGGCGGCGGGCACCGCGGCGCTGTTCGTCCTCTACCTCGGCGGCGCGGTGGGCTCGGTGCTGGGCGGCGCGCTGGCGAACCGCTGGGGCCGGGTCACGGCCGCCCGCCGCTCGTACCTGGTCTCGGTCGCGGCGGTCGCGGGCGTGGTGTTCGTACCGGGCCCGGCCCTGTACCTGTTCGCAGCGCTGACCTCGGCCGCTCTGTACGTACCGTTCTCGCTCCAGGTCACGCTCGGCCAGGACTACCTCCCCTCGCGGGTGGGCACGGCCGGCGGGATCACCCTCGGTCTGGCCGTCGGCATCGGCGGTCTGGTGAGCCCGCTCATCGGCCACGTCGCCGACGCGACGTCCCTGCGGACCGCCCTGGCGCCCCTGGTTCTGATGCCCGTACTGAGCTGGCTCCTGTTCCGCACCCTCCCCGAGCCCGGCTCCCTGCCGGCCGGCCCAAGCACCGTCGGCCGACGCCGACTTGCCCACGGGCTCCGGCGGAGCGACCCCATGCGATGATCACGGAGGCGCACCGGCTCAGAACCCCGGCGGAGGGAAGGACCCCATCATGGCGACCGAAGCGGCTGCGGTCACGGCCGACCCGGACCACGCACGCATCCCCGACACCGTCGCCGGGGGTACGGTCATCCTGCTCAACGGCACGTCCAGCTCCGGCAAATCCAGCATCGCCCGGGCGCTCCTCGACCTGCTCGACGGCACCTGGTTCCATCTGCCCGTCGACGCGTTCCACGCGATGCGCTGCGGCAACCCCATCGCCGACGAGGACCTCCAGGCAGAGATCGACCGCACCGCCAAGGGCTTCCACCGGGCCGTCGCCGGGATGGCCGCGGGCGGCAACAACCTGGTCGTGGACCATCCGCTCAGCCGTCGCTGGCGGCTGCTGGACCTCCTCGATCTGCTCGTTCCCGAGGACACCGTCCTGGTCGGGGTCCGCTGTCCGCTGCCCGAACTGGAACGCCGCGAGCGCGAGCGGGGCGACCGGCAAGCGGGCCTGGCCGCCCTCCAGTACGACCAGGTCCACTCCCACGGACTGCACGACCTCGACGTGGACACCAGCCTCCTCTCCCCGCAGCAGTGTGCCCTGCGTATTCGCGACGTCCTGCGGGACCGGCCGCGCCCCACCGCCTTCGAACGGCTCGGGGCGACCCTCCGCGACCCCTCCTGACCCGGCCGGATCGCGACGGCCGGAGAGACGCCAGGAGTGCCGTCCCGGACCGGCGGCGGCTTACGAGCGTCAGGAGATGGCCCGGAGCCGGCCCCGGGACCGGTCGCGGAGGCGGTCGACGGCCTCGGCCGTCGCCTCGTCCGCGGGGAGGAACACGACCAGGTGCTGCGCGTCCGACGAGAGGTCGAGCGTCTCGCGGAGCAGCCGGAGTTCACACCCGGACGGGTGGTGGAGCCGGAGGACTCCCCGCTGCGGGACCACGTGACGGTTCAGGCGCCGGGTGAACTCCGGGCCCGCGACGGGCGCGAGTTCGGCGGTGAGCCACTCGGAGGTCTCGATGCCCGGACCGAGCCACAGGTCGAAGGCCTGCTCGTCCGCGACCTCGTCCCAGTCGGCGAAGAACGAGCGGGAGCGGGAGTCGGTGAAGACATAGCGGGTGAGGTTCGGGGCATCGGCGTCGAACAGCCCGCTGCCGCCCATGACCGCCTCGAACGCGCTGGTGCTCGCCAGGATGTCGCCGAGCCGGTTGGTCACCAGGGCGATGCCCGGTTCGAGCAGCCGGAGGGTCTCCAGCACGCCCGGTCGCACGTCCCGGCGTGCCGGAGCGGGCCGGGTGTGGGCGGAGCACTCGCCGCCGGTGATCTTCGCGAGGTAGCGCAGGTGATTGCGCTCGGCGGGATCGAGGCTGAGGGCGTCGGCGAGCGCGTTCACCACCGCCACGGAGGGGTTGCGGTCGCGGCCCTGCTCCATACGGGTCAGATACTCGACGCTGATCCCGGCCCGCGCGGCGAGATCCACCCGCCGCAGCCCCGGTGACCGGCGCCGGCCGTGGTCGGGCAGCCCCAGCGCCTGAGGCTGGATGCTGTCGCGCTTGACCCGGACGAAATCCCCCAACGGCGTTCCCATGCCCCGAGAATAAGACGCGCCTCGCCGGTCGTGGGGTGCTCAGCGTGGCCCTGTGGGGGCCAGCCTGAGCCCGGCCTGGCTGGTTCGGGAAGCCGGTCCGATCGTGGTGGGCATGGAGAACACACACAAGCTGGTGATCATCATCGGCAGCGTCCGGGACGGGCGCTTCGGTCCGGTCGTGGCGTCCTGGGTCGCCGAACAGGCCGGTACGCACGGGGGTTTCGACGTCGACGTGATCGATCTCGCCGAGATCGACATCCCCCTGTCCCTGCCCGCGGCATCGCCGAAGTACGCCGGCGACGACTACCCCCGTCCGGCCGGGATGGCGGCGCTCACCTCGGCACTGGACGACGCCGACGCGTTCATCGTGGTCACGCCGGAGTACAACCACAGCTACCCCGCCTCGCTGAAGGCGGCCATCGACTGGCACTTCACCCAGTGGACGGCCAAGCCCGTCGCCTTCGTCAGCTACGGGGGCGCAGCGGGCGGCCGGCACGCGGTTCTGCACCTGGAGAACGTCCTGACCGAGTTGCACGCGGTGACGATCCGCGACGGTCTCGCCTTTCCGAACTACTTCACCGCATGGCAGGACGGCCGTCCGCTCGACCCCGACGCCTCCGGGTACGCCAAGACCCTGCTCGACCAGCTGGCCTGGTGGGCGGGCGCGCTGCGGACGGCACGCGAGGCGGCTCCCTACCCGGCCTGACACCAGGCCCGAGGATTCACAAGGAACCTCCCTTTAAAGGCGTCGAAACGGCGGAGCAACACCGCCGCACGAACCTTCCTGCACTGCTCACTCCGGGCCGTCCGGGGCGCAGTGCAGAAAGGGGGAAGAGCCGTGACGGAGATCGTCGACAGCCAGGCGCCACCGGCCCCGCCCGGGAGCCGTGCGTACAACGGCTGGACGCAGAACGACACGCTGGAGGACTACTCGCTGCGGTACGCGCCGAAGTCCTTCCGCCGTTGGACGCCGTACGTGGTGGCCACGACGGCGCTGGGCGGCATCGCCTATCTCGCGGACTTCGCCATCGGCGGCTCGATCGCCCTGTCCCACGGCTTCTCCAGCGCCATGGTGGCCATCCTCGCGGCGGCCGTGACCATCTTCCTCACCGGCATTCCGATCTCGTACTACTCGGCGAAGTACTCCATCGACGTGGACCTGTTGACCCGAGGGGCGGGCTTCGGCTACCTCGGGTCGACCCTCACCTCGGTGATCTACGCCGGCTTCACCTTCATCTTCTTCGCCCTCGAGGGATCGATCATGGCGCAGGCCCTGGAGCTGGGCCTGCACATTCCGCTCGCCGTCGGGTACGTCATCTGCTCGCTGATCATCCTGCCGCTGGTCGTCTACGGCATGACCGCGCTGTCGAAGATGCAGGTGTGGACACAGCCGGTCTGGCTGGTCCTGATGGTCGCGCCGTTCGTGTCCATTCCACGAACGCGTACTCCGGCTCGCTGTCCTGGTCCAACTTCTTCTCCCGGCTGACACACCGTCACCCCGGCCGTGTGGTCTACATCTTCCTGAACGTCGGCATCGCGCTCGCCCTCATGGAGGGCGGGGTCTTCGGCTTCCTCAACACGGTCCTCGGGTTCTACTCCAACGTGGCCATCGCCTGGATCGGCGCGGTCGTCGCCGACCTCGTGATCAACAAGCCGCTGAAGCTGAGCCCCTCGTACATCGAGTTCAAGCGGGCCCACCTGTACCACTTCAACCCGGTCGGCTTCGGCTCGATGCTGATCGCCTCCACGGTGTCCATCGCCGCCTACTTCGAGGCGTTCGGCGCGTACGGCAAGGCCATCTCGCCGTTCATCGCGCTGTTCCTGGCCATGGTGCTCTCACCGCTGTTCGCGGTGCTCACCCAGGGGCGCTACTACATCGCCCGCGCGGACGACCTGGACGAACCGCTGCTGGGTGCCGACGGCCTGTCGGCGGCCACGCTGACCTGCTCGGTGTGCACGAGCGACTTCGAGCGTCCCGACATGGCCAACTGCCCCTTCCGCCAAGGCGCGATCTGCTCGCTGTGCTGCAGTCTGGAGAAGAACTGCCACGACTCCTGCAAGGGTGCGGGCACTTCGGGTCCCGTCGACCTCGCCCCGCCCGCCGTGCGCTCGGGCAGCGGCTCGTCCCCTGCATGACGCCGACGAGCCCCCGGCGGTCGCTGTGCCCCGTCCGCCGGGGGCCGTGCCTTCTGTTGACGCCTCTCGGCGCACCGGCCTAGCGTCGACCGGACACGTCCAGACAGGTAGGGCAGGGGGTCGGAGATGACGCATCCGCAGGACGTTCCCGACAGCAGATCCGACGGCCGCCAGATCCAGCTGGAGACGCACGGACTCGAGGTCATCGGGGACGCGGAGCGCAAGGGCACCCCGAACATGCTGTTCTGGCCCTGGTTCGGGGCGAACGTCTCCGTACTCGGCCTCAGCTACGGCGCCTTCGCGCTCGGCTTCGGCATCTCCTTCGGGCAGGCCCTCGCGGCCGGCGTGCTCGGCATCGTCGTCTCCTTCCTGCTCTGCGGCTTCATCGCGGTCGCGGGCAAACGCGGCTCGGCACCCACCATGGTGCTCAGCCGGGCCGCGTACGGGGTGCGCGGCAACCGGCTGCCGTCGGTGATCTCCTGGATGCTCACCGTCGGCTGGGAGACCGTCCTCACCGCGCTCGCCACCCTGGCCACCGCGACCGTCTTCAGCCGGCTCGGCTGGGGCGGCGGCACGGAGACCAAGGTGGTCGCCCTCATGGTGGTGGCCGCGCTGACCGTGATCGGCGGGGTCATGGGCTTCGACCTGATCATGCGCCTGCAGACCTGGATCACCGTGATCACGGGCGTGCTCACCCTCGTCTACGTCGGCCTGGTCGCCGACCACATCCACTGGGCCACGGTCAGCGCGATCCCGGCGGGCTCCGCCCAGGAGTTCATCGGCGCACTGGTGTTCATGATGACCGGCTTCGGGCTCGGCTGGGTCAACGCCGCCGCCGACTACTCCCGCTATCTGCCCCGCAGTTCGTCCAGCCGGGGCGTGATCGGCTGGACCGCCTTCGGCGGCTCCGCGGCCCCGCTGCTCCTGCTGGTCTTCGGCCTCCTGCTGGCCGGCTCCTCCGACCAGCTGAGCAAGGCGATCGCCGCCGACCCGATCGGCGCACTGACCACGATCCTGCCGACCTGGTTCCTGGTGCCCTTCGCGGTGGTCGCCGTCCTCGGCCTGGTGGGCGGCGCGGTCCTGGACATCTACTCCTCCGGCCTGGCCCTGCTCTCCGCGGGCGTGCGGGTGCCGCGCTACCTGGCCGCACTCTTCGACGGCGCCCTGATGATCGCGGGCTCCGTCTACGTCGTCTTCTTCGCCGACAGCTTCCTCGCCCAGTTCATGGGCTTCCTCACCACACTCGGCGTGCCCATCGCCGCCTGGTGCGGGATCATGCTCGCCGACCTCGCGCTGCGCCGCGGCGACTACGACGAGGGCGACCTGTACCGCCCGCGCGGCCGCTACGGCGACGTACCCCTGCTGCCGCTGCTGCTCACCCTGGGCGCCACGGCCGTCGGCTGGGGCCTGGTCACCAACACCGCCGCCGACTGGCTCACGTGGCAGGGCTATCTCCTCGAGCCGTTCGGACTCGGCGGCAGGACCGGCTCCTGGGCGTACGCCAACCTCGGTGTCCTCGTCGCGCTCGCGCTCGCCTTTCTCGGAACCCTGCTGCTGGGCCGGGCCCGGGTGCGCGCGCAGGAAGCCCAGGCGCCGAGCCCGACACCGGACGAGGGGGTGCAGCGCGGATGACCTCGGCCTCCGGTCTGCTCGCCGTCATCGACATGCAGCGTGTCTTCGCCGACCCCGCCAGCCCCTGGGCCACCCCCCGTTTCGCCGACGCGGCCGCTGGCGTACGGCGGCTGCTGCCCGCCTTCGGCGACCGCGTCGCCTTCACCCGCTTCCTCGCACCCGAGATCCCCACCGGAGCGTGGCGCGCCTACTACGCCCAGTGGCCCTTCGCACTCCAGCCACCGGACGCCGGACTGTGGGAGCTGGCGGACGAGTTCGCCGAGCGCACCGCCCACGTCGTGGACACCACCACCTTCGGCAAGTGGACCCCGGAACTCTCCGACCGCGTCGGCCCGGACGGCCGCCTGGTCCTGGCCGGCGTCAGCACCGACTGCTGCGTGCTGTCCACCGCTCTGGCCGCCGCCGACGCCGGGACCGAGGTGCTGGTCGTCGCCGATGCCTGTGCGGGCGTGGACGACGACGCCCACGTCAAGACCCTCCAGGTGCTGGACCTCTACCGGCCGCTGATCCGGGTCACCACTGTCGACGACCTGCTCGCGGAGCCCCGGCCATGACCGGCGTCCCGCTCAAGCACCAGCGGATCAGCCGGATCCTCGCCCGGGAGATCCGCAGCGGCCGCCGCCCGGCGGGCGACCGACTGCCCGGCGAACACGCCCTCGCCGAGCGGTTCGGCGTCAGCCGTACGACGGTCCGCGCGGCCCTCGCCGAGCTGTCCGAGGAGGGGCTGATCACCACGCGGACCGGCAAGGGCTCCTACGTCCTCTTCGACGGCCGCCCGCCGGACGAGGGGCTCGGCTGGGCCGCCGCCCTGGCCCTCCAGGGCGTCGAGAGCCGGGTGCACACCCTCGCCGTGCGGGCGACGCACGACAGCGGGCTCGCCACCGAACTCGGCCTGGAGAAGGACGCGTTCGTGTGCGTGGAGCGCACCCGCGAGCTGGTCGCGGACGGCACCGTGGTGGCGTACGAACGCAGCCTCCTGCCGCCCGTGTCCGTGATCCGGGAGCTGCCCGATCGGGGTCTCGGCCAGGACGCGCTCCCCGAGGTGCTGCAACGGGCCGGGCTGCGCCCCGACCACGGCGAGCAGCGGATATCCGGCCGGCGGATCGACGCCCACGAGGCGGAGCTGTTGCGCCGCAGGCCCGGGGACTGGTTCCTCCATACACGGCGCACCAGCCGGACGACCGACGGCACCTTCGCCGAGCACCACGTCAGCCTGCTCGACCCCGATCACTTCCGGCTGGCCCTCACCTTCGCCCGACCCGCCACGGAAAGCACCCCATGACCCCGGAATCCTCACGCATGCCCTGAGCCGTACCGGGTACGCGAGGCGGGAGCACGCCCGGGCACCGGCCCGTGCGCGTGGCCGTACGACCGCCGCTACCTGGGGATCTGCCATGGAAACACCCGCACACGACGACCTTCCGACGCCTGCCCGGCAGGCGCTCGCCGCCCTGGCCGTGGACGCCGAGGACCAGGCCGCCCTGGACACCCTCGCCCACAGCGACGTACTCGTCCCGGTGCCGGACGACGCGGTGGACGGGAACGGCGCCGGCCCCGCGACGGTCGCCCTGCCCATCCTCGAACAGCCCGGCGGCGAGCCCGTCGTCCCCGTGTTCACCTCGGAGGCGACGATGACCGAGCTGCTGCCCTTCGTCTCCCGCTACCGCCTGATCCCGCTCGGCGCGCTCGCCTCACAGTGGCCCGACGACGACCTGTCCCTGGCCATAGACGGCAACTCGACCCACGGCCTGACACTGACCTCGCACGGAGTACGCACGCTCCTGACAAGGTGAGCTGCAGCCAGTCTTCGGGCGACACAATGCCCTCATGGAATGGATCTCCGGCGTAGCAGGCGCACTGGTGCTGGTGCTGGTCCTGAGCAGTATCCTCCGCACCCTCGTGGTGCCCCGAGGCCTCTACTCCGTGCTGGTGTTCCGCCTGTGGTGGCTGCTGCGCAGGATCCTCAGGCTCACCACCCTGCGCGGCGGCTACCACGCCATCGACCGCGCCCAGACCTGGCTCGCCCCGCTGATGCTGATCGGCATGCTCGCCACCTGGCTCGGCGGAGCCCTCCTGGGTTTCGGTCTGCTCCTGTACGCGGCGTCCCCGCTGTCCTGGACCACCGCCTTCCGGGAGGCGGGATCCAGCCTGTTCACGCTCGGCTTCGCGAGTGACGCCCGGCTGAAACTGTCCGTGCTCGACTTCCTCGCCGCGGCCACCGGCCCCGTCCTGATCGCCCTCCAGATCGCCTACCTGCCCACCCTCTACAGCGCCTACAACCGTCGCGAACTGGAGGTCACCCTGCTCCAGGCCCGGGCCGGCGAGCCCGCCTGGGGGCCGGAGATCCTCGCCCGGCAGTGGCTGGTCGAGACCGAGACCGCGCTGCCCGAGCTGTACCGCGCCTGGGAGCGCCTCGCCTCCGACATGGGCGAGAGCCAGTCCACGTACCCGATCCTGCTCACCTTCCGCTCCCCGCGCCCGCACCGCAGCTGGCTGGTCGGGCTCGTCGCCGTCATGGACGCGGCCGCGCTGCAGCTCGCGCTCGACCCGCGCGTCGCCCCGCCGGAGGCCCGCCTGGTGCTGCGCGCCGGATTCACGGCCCTGCGCGACATCGCCCGCGCGCTGCGCATCCCCTTCGACCCGGACCCGTCGCCCGGCACCCCGATTCGGCTGACCTTCGCCGAGTTCGACGAGGCGGTGGCCATGCTGGAGGCGGCCGGCTTCCGGGCGGAACGCAGTCCGAAGGAGGCCTGGCCGCACTTCCAGGGCTGGCGGGTCAACTATGAGACGATCGCCTACGAGCTGTGCCGCCGCTGTGACGCGGTGCCCGCCCTGTGGACCGGGCCCCGCGACTTCCCCGGCGGCCCGATCCCGCCGCAGCGTCCGGCGGACCGGCGGCCCGGCGCAGGACGGCCGGAACTGCCCCCCGTCTCCGAGTAGTCAGCCCGCCCTGCGGCGGGAAGATCCCACCGGAAGGTCCGGAGCACGCGAAGGAGCCGATGGTCGTGAGGGTCGTCCTGCTGGGCACCGCCGCCGGGGGCGGCTTCCCGCAGTGGAACTGCGCCTGCGCGCTGTGCGCGGCCGCCCGGGAGGGCAAACTGCCCTCCCGCACCCAGGAGTGCGCCGCCGTCACCGGCAACGGCCGTGACTGGTGGCTGCTCAACGCATCGCCCGATCTGCGCACCCAGCTCACCGCCACTCCCGCCCTGTGGCCGGGCCACGCGCCCCGGGACACCCCGTTGCGCGGTGTGCTGCTCACCGACGCGGAGGCCGACCACGTCACCGGTCTGACCGAGCTGCGCGGAGCGGCGGGTCTGAAGGTCTACGCGGCCCCGCCGGTCGGCGCCGTCCTCGCTCCCGCACGCGCCGCCCTGGACCGCTACGCCTCCTGGGAGTGGGCCGACAGCCTGGCCGACGGGGGCTTCGTCCTGGCCGGCGGACTGGTCGTCACGGCCCACCCCGTGGGGACGAAGATCCCGAAGTACGTGCCGGCGCAGCCGTCCGAGCCGGGCGGCCCGTGGGTGACGGCGTACCGCGTCGAGGACCTGGCCAGCGGAGGAGTGCTGGTGTACGCGCCCTGTGTGGGCGCCTGGAGTCCTGTTCTGGACGAGCTGTGCGCGTCGGCCGACTGCGTGCTGCTGGACGGCACCTTCTTCGCGGCCGACGAGATGGGCACCGCGGTGCGGACCGGTGCCGGGCAGGCTGCCATGGGTCACCTGCCGGTCACGGGCCCCCACGGTTCACTGGAGGCCCTCGCCCGCCATCCCGGCACGCGCCGGATCTACACCCACCTCAACAACACCAACCCGCTGCTCGACCCCGCCTCACCGGCACGCGCGCGCGTGGCCGAGCAGGGGGTGGAGGTCCTGCCGGACGGGGCGGAGCTGACCCTCTAGCCGGCCCGTTCGGCCAGCATGCGCTCCAGCACGGCCCGCTGCAGCGGCAGTACCTCGGCGTACAGGTCGCGGCCCTTGCGGGTGAGCGCGACCCACACCCCACGCCGGTCCTCCGCACACACCGAGCGCTCGACCAGGCCCTCCTTCTCCAGGCGGCCGATCAGCCGGGACAGCGCGCTCTGGCTGAGATGGACCCGTCCGACCAGGTTCTGCACCCGGCACTGGTCGCCTTCCGCGGGCGACTCGGTCGCCAGGAGGTCCAGCACCTCGAAGTCACTGGCACCCAGCCCGTGCGGGTGCAGGGCGCGGTCGATCTCGCACATCGTGTGCGCGTGCAGCGTGAGGATGTCGCGCCACCGTTCCTCGAGCCGGGCATCGGCCGTCTTGACTGCCATACCCGCACCGTAGCACCGATCCAGCCAATCCTTGAGTGTGCAACTAGTGCGGGTGCAAGCGCTCGTACCGGACTCAGGCGACCGGGTCCTGGAGGAGTCCCACCTGGTTGCCGTCGGCGTCCTTCACCGAGGCGATCAGCCTGCCGTTACCGACGTCCCGCACGTCCTGGAGCACTTCGGCGCCCGCCTCCAGCAGGGCCGCGAGCCGCTCCCGCAGGTCGGTGACATGCCAGAACGGCACCGGCCCGGTCATGCCCTGCGCGTGCCCGTTCGGGTCGAGGCCGACGTCCTGCCCCGCGGCCTTGAAGCCGATGTAGTACGGCTCGTCGGCGTACGGCTCGACGCCCAGCAGCGCGGTGAACAGGGCCTTGGCCTGCTCCGGGTCCTTGACGGGGTAGATGATCGTCTGCAGGCCGGCGGTCATGGAACTCACTCCTTCGAGATGCGTGGCCCGACGGGTCTCCGTCGGTTCCTCCACGGTAGGCAAGGGGAGCCCGCGACCGCTTCTCCGATCCTGACCGGTTGCGGCGGGGGCTTCCCGGGCCCGGTGGTCACTCGCTGCGCAGCACCTCGGCGACGGTGAGGCGGGCGGCGCGGCGGGCCGGGACGAGCGCGCCCATGACGGCGATGACGACCCCCGCCAGGGCCGCACCGGCCAGCGTCGGGGCGTGCCAGACGTCCGTCATGTACGACGGCAGGGTGATGTCGATCCCCGCCGCCATCCGCGGGAGCACCAGCTCGTAGCTGACGATCCCCAGCGGAACGCCGAGCAGGGAGCCCACCGCGCCCAGCACCGCCATCGAGGTCACCGTCATCACCGTGACCTGGCGCGGGGTCATCCCGATGGACTTGAGCATGCCGAGGTCGCGGCGCCGGTCGTGGGTGTTGAGGACAGCCGTGTTGAACACGCCGAGCGAGGAGACCAGGGCCAGCATCAGGGTGAGCGCGGTCGCGGAACCGACGATGGTGCGGGTGACGTTGTTCGGTCCGCTCAGCTGGAGGGAGAGACCCGGGTCGGCGGCCTGCACCGCGCGCGCGTAGGCCTTCTGATCGGCGCCCTCGCCGAGTTTGACGTGGTAGGCGATGGGCTTCACGTCCGGCATCAGGGCGGTTGCCGTCGGCCAGGCGCCGACGACCAGCCGGTCGTTGTCCAGCATCGTCTCGCCGACGAGGGTCAGCCGCACTTCGCGGCCGGCTTTGCGAAGCCGCAGGTGATCGCCGAGGTGCAGGCCGTTCCGGCGCAGGAACGCCGTGCCGGCCACCACCTCTTCGGTGCGGTGCGTCCAGCGGCCCCGTATGAGGACGCCGTCCAGGGGCAGATCGCCGCGCCGGCCCTCGAACATGACCACCTGGGTGGAGCCGATGAGGTGCGCCTCCTCGTCCGACCGCGCCGTGACACGGACCGCTCCCGGCAACGACTTCAGCAGCGCCTGGAGTTGCCGGTCGGTGTGCTCGGGCTGCACTTCCTTGCCGTGCCGGTGGTTGCCGACGTACACGGTGACGTCGTACGCGTGCTGTCCCGAATTCCCGAAGTCGGTCAGCGTCGCCGCCAGACCGGTCGCGAACGTCACCGTCGTCACGCCGAGGGCCACGGCGGCCAGCGTGAGCGCGCTGCGCGCCGGCCGGGCGAACGGGAGGCCCACCCCGAGGCTCACCGACCGCGGCAGCCGGGCACTGGCCAGGCGCCGCTGGATGCCGAGCGCGCGCCCGCTACGCGGGGCACTCCCGGCGCTGATCGCCCGTGCCGCCGACAGCCGCCGCGCCCGCAACGAGGGACCGAACGCGGCCAGCGCGCAGACGAGCGGCATGCCGAGCAGGGCGAGCGTGTTCACCCATGGCGCGATGCCGACGCTCTCGTGCAGCACCCCCGAGTTCGGCCCGGTGAACACGAACTGGAAGAAGGGGTGCGCCAGCAGGTTCCCGGCGAGCGTGCCGAGCGCGCAGCCCAGGACCGACGGTACGGAGATCATCACGAGGTAGACGCCCAGCACCTGCCCCGGAGTGAAGCCCAGCGCCTTGAGGATGCCGATGTGCCGGAATCCTGAGACGACGGCCCCGCCGACCACGTTGGCGACGATCAGCACCGCCACCAGGATGCCCAGGATGCCGAACGCCATCAGGTACGGCGCGTACGCGCGCGCGTTGCTGCCGACGCGGTGCTTCAGCGCCAGATACGTCTCGGATCCGGCGAGCGCGCCCTCGGGCAGGTCCTCGGTCACCTCGGCCAGACCCGCTCGCAGCGCGCTCTCCGAGGACGCGTCCCGGAACCGGAACAGCATCTGTGTGCCGGTCGGGTGCAGGGCCGCGATCTGGTCAGGGACCACCCATGCGTCCGCCGTGTGGCTCAGGTCGAAGGCGAACCCGACGATGGTGAGCGTCGGCCCCGACGGCACGCGGAACTTCTTGCCCATGTCGTCGGCGGTCCAGTCGGACTGCCGGTTCAGGACGATCTCGCCCGGCCGGGTGGCCCACCGCCCCGCCCAGAGGTTCACCCGGTCCACCGGGCCACCGGGACCGGAACGTCCCACTACGGTGACCTCGCCGCCGAGGCCGAAGTCTCCCGCACCGCGTGGAAGGTCCACCGTCGCCTGCCGGAACGGTCCGGCCGTCGCCTCGACCGCGGACTGCCGTGCCGCGTGCGTCACTTGGGCGTCCGACACCTGCGACGAGTCGAACGCCGCGACGACATGCGGCCCGCGCTGCTTCCCGAAGGCGTGCTCGAACGGCGCCGAAGCCGCGTCGACCAGCCCCAGCGCGATCACGATCGACCCCGTCGACACCAGCGTGACCAGCCAGATGACCAGCGTCTGCAGTCTCCGCCTGCGTACGGCGGCTCGCGCGGCCCGCCACACCGCTCTCATGCGGACGGCTCCAGGGTGTGCTCGCCGGTCACCCGGCCGTCGGCCACCCGCACCAGACGGCTGGCACAGCGCCGGGCCAGGTGCTCGTCATGCGTGACGATGACCAGCGTCTGCCCGATCTGGTTCAGGTCCAGCAGCAGATCCATCACCTGCTCCCCGGCTCGGCTGTCCAGCGCACCGGTCGGCTCGTCGGCCAGCAGCAGCGCCGGGCGGTTCATCAACGCCCGCGCCACGGCGACCCGTTGCCGCTCACCCCCGCTGAGCACCGCGGGGTACGCGTTGCGGCGGTCCGCGATGCCCAGTTCCCCGAACAGCTCCAGCGCCCGCCGCCGGGCCTGCCGGGCCGGCGTTCCCGTCAACTGGGCGGCCAGGGCCACGTTGTCCAGGGCCGACAGATCGTCCACGAGGTTGAAGAACTGGAAGATCATGCCGATCCGGCGCCGCCGGTACAGCGCGAGCCCCTTCTCGCTCAACTCCCCGACGTTCTCGCCGTGGACGACGACCGTGCCGGCCGACGGCCGGTCGAGACCGGCGATCATGTTGAGCAGCGTGGACTTGCCGCATCCCGAGGGCCCCATCACCGCGACCGCCTCCCCGGCCCGGATCCGAAGCGACACCCCGTCGAGGGCGACCGTCTCCCCGTACTCCTTGCGCACCCCGTCGAGTCGTACGACGGTGTCTCCCGTTCTCACCTCAGTGACCATGGACAGGACGCTAGAGGGAGGACCGGGACCCGGGCATCCCTCCCCGGATGGCATCCCGGGGCAGGACTCGTCCCACAGATGCAGGGCGCTGGATCCACAGGTCGATGCGGATGTCAGTGCCGTCTGCGAGAGTGAGGCCATGGGGGGAGACGACATGCCGGCGGTGGCGCTCGCTGCGGTGTGCGCGGCCGTCGTGGTACTGACGGTGGCGCTGGTGCGCACCCGGCGCCGGTGGCAGGCGGCCGTGGGGGAGCGGGGCTGGCTGCTGGAGCGGGAGCGGGAGAGCGCCGCCGAGGCTGCGATCGCGTCCGAACGCGACCGGATCGCACGGGAGTTGCACGACATCGTCAGTCACAACGTCAGCCTCATGGTCGTCCAGGCGAGCGCCGCCCGCGAGGTGCTCGGGACCATGCCCGACGAGGCCGCGACCGCGCTGCGGGCCGTCGAGGACGCCGGGCGGGGCGCGATGACCGACCTCAGACACCTGCTGGGCCTGCTGGCACCCGCGCAGAACGGCGAGGACGGCGCATACGGCGAGTCCGGCACGAGCACGGCCTCCGGCCCGGCCGCCGAGGTCTCGGGCACGGCCCTCGCCCCACAGCCCGGCCTCGACCGGCTCGGCCACCTGGTCGACCGGATATCGTTCGCCGGCCTGCCGGTCGAGGTCCGCATCTCGGGCGAGCCGCGGCCACTGCCCCAGGGCGTCGAGGTGACCGCCTACCGCATCATCCAGGAGGCCCTGACCAATGCACTCCGGCACGGCGACGGCGGCAAGGCGGAGGTGACGGTGCGTTACGCCGACCACGCCCTGCGCGTCGAGGTGCTCAACACCGGCCCCAGCGTGCTCACCGGCACCGCCCCGGCCGCACCGGCTGCGGCGAGACCGCACAGTGCGGGCACCGGGCGCGGTCTGCTCGGCCTGCGCGAGCGGGTCGCCGTCTACGGCGGTGATCTGGACGCCCGGCGCAGACTCGGTGGCGGCTACCGCGTCCGCGCCCGGATCCCCCTGGAGCGGCGATGACGGCGGACGCGCCCGAACGGGCGCCCCGCGTCCTGATCGCCGACGACCAGACGCTCATCCGGACCGGCTTCCGGCTGATCCTCACCGCCCGGGGCATCGAGGTGGCGGGCGAGGCCGCCGACGGCGTCGAGGCGGTCGCCGCCGCCCGCGAACTCGCTCCGGACGTCGTCCTGATGGACATCCGCATGCCGACCATGGACGGCCTGGAGGCCACCCGGCGGATCCTGGAGCAGTCCCCGGACTGCCGGGTGCTGATGCTGACCACCTTCGACCTGGACCGGTACGTGTACACGGCCTTGTCGCTCGGGGCCAGCGGCTTCCTGCTGAAGGACGTCACCCCGGAGCACCTGGCAGCGGCCGTCCGGCTCGTCGGCACGGGCGATGCCCTGCTGGCGCCGCAGATCACCCGGCGCCTGGTGGAACGGTACGCGGCCGAGGCGGAGCGGTCGGAGCAGGCCGTGCCCGCCGACCTGGCCGCCCTCACGCCTCGCGAGCGGGAGGTGCTGACCCTGATGGGACGCGGCCTGTCCAACACCGAACTGGCCGCCGAACTGATCCTCAGCGAGGCCACGGTCAAGTCCCATGTGGCCCGCATCTTCGCCAAGCTGGGCCTGCGCGACCGCGCCCAGGCAGTCGTCGTCGCCTATGAGACGGGGCTGGTCAGACCGGGGGCGCGCTGACCAGCCCGGCGTCCTCAGGTCGACTCGCGGCGCACCAGCTCCGTCGGCAGGATCACCGCGGCCGGGTCCTCGCCGCCTATCTGGGCGAGCAGCACCCGCACCATCTCGGCGCTGATCCGGTCCCACGGCTGACGGATGGTGGTGAGCGCCGGGGAGGCGTCGGTCGCCGCGGGAGAGTCGTCGAAACCGCCGACAGCGATGTCGTCCGGCACCCGTCTGCCCGCCCGGTGCAGCGCTGTCAGCACACCCTGCGCCATCAGATCGGAGGCGACGAACACGGCGTCCATGTCCGGAGCCTGCGCCAGCAGCCGCTCCGCGCCCGCCTCGCCGCTGACCCGGCTGTAGTCGCCGGAGACGATCAGCCGCTCGTCCACGTCGACGCCCGCCTCGGCGAGCACCTCCTGGTAACCGGCGAGCCGCTCCACCCCGCCCGGGGTGTCGAGCGGACCGGTGACCACACCGATCCGGCGCCGCCCGAGCGACAGCAGGTGCCGGACCATGTCCCGGGCGCCGTCACGGTCGTCGGCGGCCACGTAACTCATCTTCGAGCCGAGGCCGATCGGCTTGCCGCAGGCGACCAGCGGCACGCCCGCCTCCCGCAGCTCCTCGGCGACCGGGTCGCCGGAGTGGCTGGAGACCAGCAGCACCCCGTCGACGTGACCGGCGGTGATGTAGCGCGTGATGCGCCGCCGCTCGTCCTTCGTGCCCGCCAGCATCAGCAGCAGCGGGATGTCGTGCGCGGCCAGCGCCTGGGTGCAACCGCTCAGCAGCACATTGAAGTTGGGATCCTCGAAGAACCGCTCCTGCGGCTCGGTGAGCAGGAACCCGACCGAGTCGGAGCGTCCGGTGATCAGCGAGCGCGCGTGCCGGTTCACGACGTACCCGGTCCTGCGGATGGCGGCGTTGACCGCCTCCTGTGCGGCGGGGCTGACGTAGTGCCCGCCGTTGAGCACGCGCGAGACGGTACCCCGTGAGACCCCGGCCTCGCGCGCCACGTCGTGGATCGTCGGCGGTTTGCGCCGGCCCCCCGGATTGCTGCCCATGGTCATGACTTTACGGCTCCGGACAGCAGATCCAGGCTCCAGAACCGCTGGATGACCAGGAAGAGGGCGATCAGCGGGAGGATCGCGAGGAACGCGCCCGTGATCACCAGCGTGTACAGGGCCGGTGTGTTGGCGCCCTGCTCCAGCAGCGTGTACAGACCCAGCGTGAGCGGGAACTTCTCGTCGTCGCTGAGCATGATGTACGGCAGCAGGAAGTTGTTCCACACGGCCACGAACTGGAACAGGAACACCGTGACCATGCCGGGGATCATCATCGGCAGCGCGATCCGGGTGAAGATCCGCCACTCGCTCGCCCCGTCCATCCGGCCGGCCTCCACCACGTCGGCGGGGACGGCGGCAGCCGCGTAGATCCGGGACAGGTAGACGCCGTACGGCGAGAGGATCTGCGGCAGCAGCACGGACAGGTAGGAGTCCGTGAGGTCGGCCTTCGCCAGCAGCAGGTACTGCGGGATGGCGAGGATCACCGGCGGCATCAGGACGCCTGCGAGCAGGACGTTGAACATCGTCTCGCGGCCCCGGAAGCGGTAGGTCGCGAGCGCGTAGCCGCTGAACGCCGAGACGGCGGTCGACAGCAGCGCGCCGAGACCGGCGTACAGGGCGGAGTTGCCCATCCACTCCCAGTAGATGCCGCCGCGATAGGCGTTGAGGTCCTTGAGGTTGTCGGTGAAGCCGGTGCCCGGCAGGAACGTGAACGTGGAGAACAGCTCGTGCCCGGACTTCGTGGACGCGATCACCACCCAGGCCACCGGCAGCAGTGTGTAGAGCGCGCCGAGCAGCAGTGTGACCGTCGGCACCAGCGCGATCCGGCGGCGCAGCGGCGGTCCCTGGGCCGTGCCCGGCGTGGTGCCCGCGGCCGAGGCGGCCTTGCGGACGGCAAGAGAACTCATCGGGCTTCCTCCTGCTTGTTCCGGCGGTTCGCGGCCCGCAGGAAGCCGAAGGACAGCACCAGCGTGACGAGGGCGATCAGCGTCGCCTCGGCGGCCGCCGAGTACACGTCGTTGCGGCCGAAGGCGTCCTGGTACACCTTCATCAGCGGGCTCCAGGTCGTGTTGACGGAGTTGGTGAGCGGCTTGAGGGTGGTCGGCTCGTTGAACACCTGGAGCGTCGCGATGATCGAGAAGAAGAAGGTCAGCACCAGAGAGGGTGCCACCATCGGAATCTTGATCTTCAGCGCGATCTGCAGCGGAGTCGCACCGTCCAGCTTCGCCGCCTCGTACACCTCGGCCGGGATGGCCTGCAGCGAGGTGTAGATGACGATCATGTTGAAGCCGGTGCCGCCCCAGACCGCGATGTTGGACACGGCGAGATAGAGCGGGCCGCCGTCCAGCAGGTCCGGCTGCGGCAGGCCCAGCTTGTCGAGCACGAAGTAGAAGGGGCTGACGTCCGGCAGGTACAGGAAGCCCCACAGCAGCGCGGCCACCACGCCGGGAATGGCGTACGGCAGGAAGATCGCGAGCCGGGTGAACGGGGCGAGGCGCACCTTGTCGGAGTCGAGCATCAGGGCGAACAGCAGGGCGAGGCCCAGCATCACCGGGACGACGATGCAGCCGTAGCCGAGCACGCGCAGCGCCCCGTGCAGCAGTTCGCTGTCCTGGAAGGCCTCGGTGTAGTTCTCGAAGCCGGCCCAGACCTCCTTGCGGGCGCCCGAGCCGAGGCCGAGGCCGGAGACGTGCACCTTGCGGAAGCTGAGCCAGACCGCGTAGCCGATGGGCAGCGCGAAGAACAGGACGAAGAGGAACGTGGCGGGGAGGAGGAAAACATAGGGCGCGCTTCGCGCTCGTTCGAGGGTGGTGGTGGGAGACGGGTGGGTGTACGGGGCCCCCTTGACCCCGTACGACTTCCGGCTTGCGGTGCTGGTCACTGAGAAACCCCGAAGCCCTGCTTCTTCATGTCGGCGACCGTGTCGTCCTGCATCGTGTTCAGGGCGGCGACGAAGTCCGACTTGTTCTTGGCGGCGGCGCCGAAGGCGTCCTTGAACGAGGTGTAGGCGACGTTCACGTTCGGGCCCCACGCGGACGGCGCGGTGGTCTTCGCGATGTCGGCGACCTTGGTGTAGAAGTCCGGCTGGTTGGAGAAGTACGCCGGCGGATTGGTGAAGGCGCCGCTGAGCTGGGCGGAGGTGGAGGCAGGGTAGATGCCGCCCTCCTTCGCCAGCGCGCTGAGGGCACTTCCGTCGGTGTTCAGCCAGGCGGCGAACTTGGCGGCGGCGGCCTGGTGCTGGGAGTCGGTGGTGACGGCGGTGGAGGAACCGCCCCAGCTGCCGGTGACGTCCTGGTCGAGGGACCACTGGGGGAGCGGGGCCATGGCCCACTTGCCCTTGGTGTCCGGCGCGGCCGTGCTCAGCGTGCCCGGCGCCCACACGGCGCTGACCCAGGCGATCTGCTTGCCGGTGTCGAGCGCCTTGTTCCAGGCCGGGGTGTACATCGGCTGGTTGTCGATGACGCCCTCCTTGACCAGGCCGCCCCAGAACTTGGCGACCTTCTGCGTGGCCGCGTCGTTGATCGCGACCTTCCACTTGTCACCGGAGGTGGTCCACCACTGGGCGCCGGCCTGCTGGGCAAGGCCCGCGAACTGGCCGGAGTCGGCGGCGGAGAAGGTGGTCAGGTCCGTGTCCGGCGCCTTCTTCTTCAGCGCGCGGGCGGTCTCGGCGAACTGTTCCCAGGTGGTGGGGACCTTCAGGCCGTACTTCTTGAACAGGTCCTCGCGGTAGTAGAACATCATCGGCCCGATGTCCTGCGGCACCGCGTAGACCGCGTCCGTGCCCAGCGTGGTCTGCTGCCAGACGCCGTCGGCGAACTTGCTCTTGGCGTCACCGACCTCCTTGGATATGTCGGCCAGCGCGTCGTTGCTGACCAGCGTAGGCAGCGCCTGGTACTCGGCCTGCACCAGGTCCGGCGCCTTCTTCGCCTTGTGCGCGGTGAGGATCTTGGTGACCAGGGTGTCGCCGGACGCCTGCTTCTTCACCGTGACGGTGATCTGGTCCTTCTTGCCGGGGCCCTTGTTCCACAGGTCGACGACCTTGTCCATGCCGGGCGTCCAGGTCCAGTACGTGAGCGAGACCGGTCCCGATTCGGTCTTGCTGTCGTCGTCGGACGAGCCGCAGGCGGCGAGGGCGGTGGCGCCGAGCGAGACGGCGACGGCGATTGTCACGAGGCGGCGGCGCTTCGTGTGCGGCATGGATCTCTCCCCTGACCTGGGTCCCCGCCTGCTGCGGGGACCTGCCGTGCAGATGTGACCGTTCACATGACCCGGCTCCTCCCGTGAACGGAAGGCCCTGCCATGCTTCTGTGAGCGTTCACAGTAGAGAAACATCCCGGACACTTGTCAATGGTTGTTGCTGTGCGGTTATGTTGAGCTCGCACCGCCCCCGCTGTGTGCGCACGTTCCCAAATGATCGATTTCACGGGAGAGATCCATGCCGGAGACCACCCCCAGGGGCCTCACCAGGCTCGCCTTCGGTGGGGACTACAACCCCGAGCAGTGGCCGGAAAGCGTCTGGCAGGAGGACGTCCGGCTGATGCGCGAGGCCGGCGTCACGATGGTCAGCGTCGGGATCTTCTCCTGGGCCCTGCTGGAGCCCTCGCCCGGTTCGTACGACTTCGGCTGGCTGGACCGGGTGCTCGCCCTGCTGCACGAGAACGGCATCCGCGTCGACCTCGGCACGCCCACCGTGGTGCCGCCCGCCTGGTTCTACCGGGCGCACCCCGAGGCTCTGCCGGTGACCGCGGAGGGCGTGCGCTACGAATTCGGGTCGCGCGGCGCGATCTGCCACAGCAACGCCGACTACCGTGCGGCCGCCGCGAGCATCACCACGAAGCTCGCCGAGCGCTACGGCAACCACCCCGCACTCGCCATGTGGCACGTGCACAACGAGTACGGCGTCCCCGTCTCGGCCTGCTACTGCGATTCCTGCGCCGCGCACTTCCGCCGCTGGCTGGCCGACACCCACGGCAGCGTGGAGGCGGTCAACGAGGCCTGGGGCACGGCCTTCTGGGGCCAGCGCTACACCGGCCTCGACCAGATCAACCCGCCGCGAGCCACCCCGACCGTCGGCAATCCGGGCCAGGCCCTCGACTACAAGCGGTTCGCCGACGCCACCATCCGCGAGAACTTCCGCGCCGAACGGGACATCCTGCACCGCCTCTCGCCGGGCGTCCCGGTCACGACCAACTTCATGACCGCGCTCAGCCAGTGCGACTCCATGGACTACTGGGCCTGGGGCCGCGAGGTCGACCTCGTCACCAATGACCACTACCTGATCACCGACGGCCGCCGCACCCACGTCAACCTCGCCATGGCGGCCGACATCACCCGCTCCGTGGCCGGCGGCGCCCCCTGGCTGCTGCTCGAACACTCCACCTCGGGCGTCAACTGGCAGCCCCGCAACCCTGCCAAGGCCCCCGGCCAGATGGCCCGCAACTCCCTCGCCCACGTGGCCCGCGGTTCCGATGGCGCCATGTTCTTCCAGTGGCGCCAGTCCCGGCGCGGCGCCGAGAAGTTCCACTCGGCGATGCTCCCGCACGGCGGCACCGACACACGCGTGTGGCGCGAGGTGGCCGAACTCGGCGCGACCGTCGGCTCGTTGGCCGCCGTCCAGGGCACCCGCACCGAGGCCGACGTGGCCCTGCTGTGGGACTGGCCGTCCTGGTGGGCGCAGAACCTCGCCTGGCGGCCCAGCGAGGACCACGATCCGCGGGAGCGCGCCGACTCCTTCTACGAGGCCCTCTACGACCGCCACCTCACCGTCGACTTCGCCCACCCGGAAGCCGACTTGTCAAAATATCCCCTTGTCGTCGTACCGGCCCTGTACCTGATGACGGAGGCGGCCGGGAACAACGTCCGCGAGTACGTCGAGAACGGCGGCACGCTCCTGGTCTCGTACTTCTCCGGCATCGTGGACGAGCAGGACGCCGTGCACGAGGGCGCCTACCCGGGCGCGCTGCGCGAGGTCCTCGGCCTGACCGTGGAGGAGTTCTCGCCGCTACTCAGGGGCGAGCGGGTGCGCCTGACCGGTCCCGACGGCTCCGAACCGACCGGGGACGTGTGGACGGAGTTCGTGGTGCCGCGCGGCGCCGACACCGTGTGGACGTATGCCGACGGGCTCACCGCCGGCCGCCCGGCCGTCACCCGGCACCGGCTCGGCGAGGGCACCGCCTGGTACGTCTCCACCCGCCTCGACGCCCAAGGCCTGGACGTGCTCATCGGCCGGGCCGCCGATGACGCCCGGATCGCCCCGCGCGCCGACCTGCCCCGCGATGTCGAGGTCGTGCGCCGCAGCGGCGAGTCCGGCAGCTTTCTCTTCGTGATCAACCACACCGTCAGTGACGCCAAGGTGCCGCTGGACGCGCCCGGCACCGAACTGCTGACGGGCGAACGCGCCGCGGGCCGCCTGGCGGTCCCGGCGGGGGCCGTGCGGGTCGTACGACTCGACGGCTGAACCGGCTCCCCTCCGTCCGCGTGCGCCACGAGAGCCGCGGGCGGAGGGGCCTCTCCTCCGGTCCCCACCGGAGGACACCCCCAACCCAGTTACCTCGAAGGGACGACGGACGATGATGTTCCATCCCGGACGCACCATCAGGGCCCTGCTGCTGCCGCTGGCGGCCGGGCTCGCCCTCACCGCTCTGCCCGTCCAGAGCGCCCAGGCAGCGAGCACCCTGGCCAACGGCGGCTTCGAGTCCGACGGTTCCGGCGTGGCCGCGCCCACGGGCTGGTCGGAGTACGGTGACACCGGAGCCTCGTTCACCGAGTCCGGCGGTCACGGCGGGAGTTACCGCCTGTCCCACTACTCGTCCTCCGCCTACAAGGTGGAGACCTACCAGTACCTGTCGGGGCTGACCAACGGCAACTACACGCTGACCGCGTGGGTCCGTTCCAGCGGCGGTCAGAACTCGGCCTACATAGCGCTCAAGAACTGCGGGAGTGCCGAGCAGCGCACGGATCTGCCGATCTCGTCCAGTGGGTGGATCCGTATCGTCACGCCGATCAACGTGACCAACAACCAGTGCACCATCAGCATCAACAGTGACGCGAACGCGGGCAATTGGATCAATGTTGACGATCTGACCTTCACGTCCGGCACCACTGGTACATCCATCCATGGCGCCGACATCTCCTCCCTCGCCAAGAGCGAGGCCAAGGGTGGTGTCTACAAGACGAGTTCGGGCACGACCGGCGACGCACTCTCCGTCCTGAAGGCGTACGGCATGAACTACGCGCGCCTGAAGGTCTGGGTGAACCCGGCCGACGGCTACAACGACAAGGCGCATGTCCTGGCCATGGCCAAGCGCATCAAGGCGCAGGGCATGAAGCTGCTGGTCGACTTCCACTACTCGGACACCTGGGCCGACCCGGGCGCCCAGACCAAGCCGGCCGCGTGGGCGAGCCACTCGTACAGCCAGCTCAAGACGGACGTGTACAACCACACGTACGACGTGTTGAACGCGCTGAAGGCACAGGGCACCACCGCCGACATGGTCCAGGTGGGCAACGAGATCAACGGCGGCATGCTGTGGTCCGAGGGGTCGACGGACAACTGGAGCCAGCTCGCCGGGTTGATCAACTCGGGCTACGACGCCGTCAAGGCGGTCAACTCGTCGACGGTCGTGGCGCTGCACCTGGCCAAGGGCGGGGACAAGGCCGGCACGGAGTCGTGGTTCGACAAGGCGGTCGCGAACGGCACCAGGTTCGACGCGATCGGCCTGTCGTACTACGGCTACTGGCACGGTCCGCTGTCCGACTTCCAGACCACCCTGGACGACGCTGCCGCCCGCTACGGCAAGCCGGTGTTCGTCGCCGAGACCGCCTACCCCTTCCGCCTGGACAGCGACGACTTGCTCACCAACCAGATCGACACCACCGGCGAGCTGGTCTCCGGCTACCCGGCGACCGTGGCGGGCCAGACCAAGTGGATGAACGACGTGGCGAGCATCGTGGAGGCGGTCCCGAACGGCCGCGGGCTCGGCGTCTTCTACTGGGAGGCGACCTGGACGGCCGTCACCGGCAATGGCTGGGACCCGACCGACGCCACCTCCGGCAACGGCTGGGAGAACCAGGCCCTGTTCGGCTACGACGACAAGGCACTCTCCTCCATGACGTGGTTCAGCCACCGCTGAACCACCCCTGACGGGGGCCCGGTCGTAAGGGGACGGCCGGGCCCCTTCCCGTTCCCGGGAACGCGTCCGGCGGGAACGGCCGTTCGATATCGGACAAGGGAGGCGGAGTCCGGTACGGGACGGCTCCGGCTGCGCCAGAGTGGGAAGAGGCGCACGAGGAGGCCGGGAACGGAGGCGAGACAGATGTTGAGGAACCCCTCGGGCCGCACGCGGCAGGACATCCTGGACTGGCTCAAGGACCCGGCGGCCCACTTCCCGGCGGGGCGCCGCCACGGCGACCCGGCCGAGACCGGCGTCACCGCGCGGGCGGTGGCCGCCAAGCTCGGCGTCTCCCGCCGGACCGCCGCCGCCCACCTCGACTTCCTCAGCCGCCTCGGCCTGCTGCGCACCCGCCGGATCCACTGCCGCACCCACTACCGGCGCGACGAGATCCGCATCGCCGAGGTGGCCGCCATGTTCGAGAAGGGCTGGTGAAAGAGGCCGCCGCCTGCTTCGAAACGGCCTCGTGAGGGGGCGGCCGCCTGCGAGGATGGGCTGCCCGACGGCGAAGGGCAGGCACCCATGACGACAGCACTCGTCCCGCTCCACTACGTCGCCCTCGGCGGCCGCGGCCCCGAGGACGTGGTGGCCGACCCCGAGGGCCGTGTCCTCACCGGGATGGCGGACGGTCGCATTCTGCGTATCCGCCACCTCGCGGACCCGGACACAGCCCGCGCCGAGGTGCTGGCCGAGACCGGCGGCCGTCCCCTCGGCCTCGAACTCCTCCCGGACGGTCGCCTTTTGGTGTGCGACGCGGAACGCGGGCTGCTGGGCGTCGACCCCGACAGCGGCACCGTGACGGTCCTCGCCGACTCGGTGGCGGGGCAGCGGCTGCGGTTCTGCAGCAATGTCGTCGCCCAGGACGACGGCAGCGTGTTCTTCACCGTCTCCAGCCGCCGCCATCCCCTGGACCAGTGGATCGGAGACATCGTGGAGCACAGCGGCACCGGACGACTGCTCCGCCTCGCGCCCGGGAGCAGCATTCCCGAAGTCCTCCTGGACGGGCTCCAGTTCGCCAACGGCCTCGCCCCGAGCGCCGACGGATCCTTCCTGGTGATCGCCGAGACCGGCGCCTGCCGCCTCACCCGCTACCACCTCACCGGCCCGCGCGCCGGACACGCGGAACCCTTCGCGGACCTCCCCGGCATGCCCGACAACCTGTGGCGCGACGGCCCCGACGGACCGATCTGGGTGGCCCTCGCGGGACCGCGGGTGCCCCCGCTCGACCTCCTGCACCGCACCCCGCCCGCCGTACGCCGCGCCGTGGCCAGGGCCGCCGTGCACGCCCCGTTCCGACCGGGCGGCACGATCGGCGTGCTGGCCCTCGACGACCACGGCGGGACCGTCCACCACCTCGCCCGCCGCCGCTCCGGCTTCCGCATGGTCACCAGCGTCTGCCGGGCCGGCCGGCACTTGGTTCTCGGCAGCCTCTGGGAGCCCGGCATCGCGGTCTGCGCGCTGCCCTCGGCCGGGTGACGCGGCGGTACCCTGGTGCCCGGCCATGATCACCCGTGTGAGGCAGGGCCGAACAGGAGACGTAGGAGATGACAGCCCCGGAAGCGGAGAGCCTCCGTACCCGCCCCATGCGCCCGCGGCGGCCCGAGTGGCGCACCCAAGCCCCCGTCGTCGCGGTCGTCGCCGTGGGCGGCGCACTCGGCGCGACGGCCCGCTACGCGCTCACGCTGGTCTGGCCCACGCCTCCCGGCGGCTTCCCCTGGGCCACCTTCTGGACCAATGTCATCGGCTGCGCCGTGATCGGCGTGTTCATGGTGCTGATCACCGATGTGTGGGCGGCCCACCGCCTGCTGCGCCCCTTCTTCGGCACCGGCGTGCTCGGCGGCTTCACCACCTTCTCCACCTACGCGGTCGACATCCGGAAGCTGGTCGACGCCGGCCACCCCCGCATCGGGCTGGCCTATCTCGCCGCGACCCTGCTCGCGGCCCTCACGGCGGTGTGGCTGGCCTCGGCCGCCGCCCGCCTGGCCTTCACGGAGAGGCGGCGATGACCGGACTCACCGGCCGGGCCCTGCGGCTGACCGTCTTCATCGGCGAGGACGACACCTGGCACCACAGGCCCCTCTACTCCGAGATCGTGCACCGCGCCCATGCCGCCGGAGTCGCCGGAGCCAGCGTCTTCCGGGGCATCGAGGGGTTCGGCGCGTCCTCCCACGTCCACACCTCCCGGTTGCTGCCGCTGAGTGAGGACCTGCCTGTGGCGATCGTCGTGGTGGACACCGAGGAGCGGGTCCGGGCGTTCCTGCCGCAGCTGGACGAGCTGGTCGTCGAAGGTCTCGTGACCCTGGAGGAGTGCGAGGTCATCCTCCCCCAGTCTCAACTTCGTTCGACCGGGGGGACCCCTACCGTAGGCCGCCGTCTCGGCCCGGACGGAACGGATCCGAAGGGTAAGAAGTCGTTGTGAACTGGCTACTGGTCGTACTGGGGGCCGTGGTCGGTGCGCCCCTGCGCTATCTCACCGACCGCGCCGTCCAGGCTCGGCACGACTCGCTCTTCCCCTGGGGCACCTTCGTGGTGAACGTCACCGGCTGCCTGATCCTGGGCCTGCTCACCGGCGCGGCTTCCGCCGGAGCCGCAGGTCCGCACGTGCAGCTGCTGGTCGGCACCGGGCTGTGCGGGGCCCTGACGACGTACTCGACCTTCTCCTACGAGACACTGCGGCTGACCGAGGCCGGTGCGGGGCTCTACGCTGCCGCCAATGCCGTCGCGAGCGTCGTGGCGGGGCTCGCGGCCGCTTTCGCCGGTGTGTCCCTCGCCGGAACCCTGTGGGGCTAGGGCCCGTACAGGTTCTAGGCGCTTGGCGTACGGCCGGGCATAGTGAGTACTGTCTACAGCACTGTCGACCAACCTTCCTCAGAACTGGATCCCATGAGCGCCATCTCCGTCGGTCAGGCCGTCGTCCTCGGGGTAGTCGAGGGGGTGACCGAGTTCCTCCCCGTGTCCTCCACCGGCCACCTCAAGATCGCCGAGGGGCTCATGGACATCCCCGTCGACGACAAGTCCGTCGTCGGCTTCTCGGCCGTCATCCAGGTCGGCGCCATCGCCGCCGTGCTCGTGTACTTCTTCAAGGACATCAAGCGGATCGTCTCGGCCTGGTTCCGCGGCCTGACCAAGCCCGAGGAGCGCTACCACCACGACTACAAGTTCGCCTGGTGGGTGATCGCCGCGACCGTTCCGATCGTCCTGGTGGGCCTTGCCGCCAAGCCGCTGATCGACGGCCCGCTCGCCTCCCTGTGGGTGGTGGCCGGTTCGCTCATCGTCGGCTCCGGCGTGATGTGGGCGGCGGACCAGATGGGCCGGCACAAGCGCGGCGAGGACGACACCTCCTTCAAGGACGCGATGCTGGTCGGCTGCTCGCAGATCCTCGCCCTGCTCTTCCCCGGCTTCTCCCGCTCCGGCGCCACCATGTCGACCGCGCTCATCCTCGACCTGGACCGCGTCGCCGCCACCCGCCTCTCGTTCTTCCTCGGCATCCCGGCCCTGACCGGCGCCGGCATCTACGAGCTGAAGGACGCCCTCGGTGCGGGCGTCGGCGCCGCCCCGCTGGTCGTCGGCACGGTCGTGTCCTTCGTCGTCGCCTACGGCTCCATCGCCTGGCTGCTGAAGTTCGTCGCCAAGCACTCCTTCAACGCCTTCGTGATCTACCGGATCGTCATCGGCGTCGGGCTCCTCGGACTGCTCGCCACCGGCACGCTCGGCAGCTGAGCGACGCCCGGACCGCCCACGGGGTGCGGATGCCTGCATTCAGGCACCGCGCCCCGTGAATGTTTCCTTACGCAACGTCTTGACAGTTCCCTCCCGCAACCCGCAGGATCGCTCCCGTGAACCTGTCAGACAGCCAGACAGGTGGTCGGACCCCACGGCGCGTCAGCGCCATGGAAGCGGTCCTCGGCCACCTCCGCGGCGCCATCGAACGCGGCGAGTACGCCATCGGCGACAAGCTCCCCTCCGAGGCCGAGCTGTGCCGCACCCTCGAGGTGTCCCGGCCCGTGCTGCGCGAAGCGCTGCGCGCGCTGCAGACGATGGGCCTGACGGTCTCCCGGACCGGCAAGGGCACCTTCGTCGTCGCTAGCGCCGTCGAGGACCCCACCTTCGGCGACTACGCGGCCAGCGACCTGCTCGAGGTGCGCCGGCACATCGAGATCCCGGTCGCCGGGTACGCGGCCCTGCGCCGCACCCCGGAGAACCTGGACCACCTGGCCCACCTCCTGGACCGCATGGAGCGGGAGACGGACACCACCGCGTGGGTCGCGATGGACACCCTCTTCCACCTGGCCGTGGCCGAGGCCGCCCAGAACCCGGTCTTCCGCCGGGTCATCGAGGAGATCCGTGACGCATTGGCGCGTCAGTCGGCCTTTCTCAACGAGCTGGGCGGGCGCCGTGAGCAGTCCAACCGCGAGCACCGGGCGATCGTCGAGGCGCTGACCGACGGTTCGGAGCACGACGCCGTCGAGGCCATGAGCCATCACCTCGACCGTGTCGAGACGACCCTCACCGACATCGTGCGCCCCGCGCGCACGGACCTCCCCACGGAAGGCGGACCCGAGGCGTGAGCGAGCAGCACCTCAAAGACGAGACGCGCCCCTCGTCAGGCCATGTCGCCGACCACGTCGACGCCGGAGACGCGGGCTACAGCAAGAGCCTGAAGCACCGGCACGTCAACATGATCGCGATCGGCGGTGCCATCGGCACCGGCCTCTTCCTCGGCGCGGGCGGTCGGCTCGCCGACGCCGGGCCCTCCCTGTTCGTCGCGTACGCCGTCTGCGGCGTCTTCGCCTTCCTCGTCGTCCGCGCGCTCGGCGAACTGGTCCTCTACCGCCCGTCCTCCGGCGCCTTCGTGTCGTACGCCCGGGAGTTCCTGGGCGAGAAGGGCGCCTACACCGCGGGCTGGATGTACTTCCTCAACTGGGCGACCACCGGCATCGCCGACATCACGGCGGTGGCCACCTACACCCACTACTGGGGCATGTTCTCCGACATCCCGCAGTGGGTCATCGCGCTGATCGCCCTGGCCGTCGTCCTCACGGTGAACCTCATCTCCGTGAAAATCTTCGGCGAACTGGAGTTCTGGTTCGCGATCGTGAAGGTCAGCGCGCTGGTGATCTTCATGTGCATCGGCATCTTCCTGCTGGTCACCCAGCACCCCGTGGACGGCGCGACCCCCGGCCCCTCCCTGATCACCGACAACGGCGGCGTCTTCCCGAACGGCCTGCTGCCCATGCTGCTGATCATCCAGGGCGTCGTCTTCGCCTACGCCTCCGTCGAGCTGGTCGGTGTCGCCGCCGGTGAGACCGAGAGCCCCGAGAAGATCATGCCGAAGGCGATCAACTCGATCATGTGGCGCGTGGGCCTGTTCTACGTCGGCTCGGTCGTCCTGCTCTCGATGCTGCTGCCCTGGAACAAGTACACCTCCGGTGAGAGCCCCTTCGTGACGGTCCTGTCCAACGTCGGCATTCCGGCCGCGGGCGGTGTGATGAACCTGGTCGTGCTCACCGCGGCCATGTCCTCGCTCAACTCCGGCCTGTACTCCACCGGCCGCATCCTGCGCTCCATGGCGGTGAACGGTTCCGCCCCGAAGTTCACCGCGCGGATGAGCCGCAGCCAGGTTCCGTACGGCGGCATCCTGCTCACCAGCGGTATGTGTGTCCTCGGTGTCGGCCTGAACTTCGTGGTCCCGGCGGACGCCTTCGAGATCGTCCTGAACTTCGCGGCGATCGGCATCCTCGCCACCTGGGGCATGATCATGCTCTGTCACCTGCTCTTCTGGCGGAAGACCCAGAAGGGCGAACTGGCCCGGCCGTCCTACCGGCTGCCGGGTTCCCCCTGGACCGAAGTCGTGACGCTGGCCTTCCTCGCCTCCGTCCTGGTCCTCATGTACGCCGACGGCGGCGCCGGACGCACCACCGTGCTGTGCCTGCCGCTGATCGTCGGAGCGCTGGTCGCGGGCTGGTACGCCATCCGCGGGCGCATAGCGCGCAAGTCCACCACCGGAGCCGATGCGTGACCCGCACGGCGCTCCCTGACAAGCAGGCAGTGTGATGTACAGCAGTTCCCCTGCGGACGCACCCATCGTCCGTGAGCCCCTCCACGCCCCCGTCGCCCACCTCATCCGCGGCGGGGTCGTCGAGGGCATCCACTACGGCTCCGTCGTCGTCCTCGGCGCCGACGGCCAGGTCCAGTTCCAGCTCGGCGACATCGAGGCCGCGTTCTACCCGCGCTCGGCCCTCAAGCCCGTCCAGGCCGTGGCGATGCTGCGGGCCGGGCTGCCGCTCGACGGCGAGCTGCTCTCGCTGGCCGCCGCCAGCCACTCCGGCGAGGAGCGCCATCTCGCCGGCACCCGCCGGATCCTCGAACTCGCCGGCCTCGCCGAGGACGACCTGCGCAACGTCCCCGACATGCCGTACGACCCGGTCGTGCGGGACGCCTGGATCCGCGAGGGCCGGCTGCCCTCCCACCTCGCCCAGAACTGCTCCGGCAAGCACGCGGCGATGCTGTGGACCGCCAAGCTCAACAACTGGTCCCTGACGGACTACCTGGACCCGGCGCACCCGCTCCAGCAGGCCGTCGCCGAGATCGTCGAGGACCTGACCGGCCAGCGGATCGCCCGCGTGACCGTGGACGGCTGCGGTGCGCCCCTGTTCTCCGTCTCTCTGCACGGCCTCGCCCGCGCCGCCGCCCGCATCACGGCCGCCGTGCCGGGCACGCCCGAGGCCCGGGTGGCCGACGCCATGCGCGAGCACGCCGAGATGGCCTCCGGCTCGGGGCGCGACGTGTCCGCGCTGATGCGTGCCGTCCCCGGGCTGCTCGCGAAGGACGGCTTCGAGGGCGTCCAGGTGGCCGCGCTGCCCGACGGCCGTGCTATCGCCGTCAAGATCGCCGACGGCGCGAATCGTGCGCGTGTGCCGGTCGCCGCGGCCGCTCTTGCTCGCGCGGGCGTGGACCCCGAGCTGCTGACCGAGTTCGCCGGGGAGCCGCTGCTCGGCGGAGGGGAGCCGGTGGGATGTGTGCGTCCGGTGCGCGCACTGGACCCGGTTCCGCTGACCGCCTGCGTGTAGCTCCGCTGGTTCGGCCGTATTGGATCTGCGGGCACGTTGTGGCTGGTCGCGCAGTTCCCCGCGCCCCTTTGGGGCGCGCTCACCCTCACCCCCTCAGAAAGAGGACCCGTACCTCATGACCGCGCTCACCCGAAGCGAACACGATCTGCTCGGCGACCGCGACGTGCCCGCCGATGCGTACTGGGGCATCCACACCCTGCGTGCGACGGAGAACTTCCCCATCACCGGCACCTCGATCTCCGCCTACCCGCATCTGATCGACGCCCTGGCCGCCGTCAAGGAGGCCGCCGCCCTCGCGAACGAGGAACTCGGCCTGCTGGCTCCGGAGAAGGCGGCCGCGATCGTCGCCGCCTGCCGGGAGATACGCGACGGCAAGCTGCACGGCCAGTTCGTCGTGGACGTCATCCAGGGCGGCGCGGGCACGTCCACCAACATGAACGCCAACGAGGTCGTGGCGAACCGTGCGCTGGAACTGCTCGGGCACACGAAGGGGCAGTACGCGCACCTGCACCCCAACGAGGACGTCAACCTCGGCCAGTCCACCAACGACGTCTACCCGACGGCCGTCAAGGTCGCCACGGTGTTCGCGGTGCGGGGACTGCTCAAGGCGATGTCCGTACTGCAGGACGCCTTCGCCCGCAAGGCGGTCGAGTTCCGTGACGTGCTCAAGATGGGCCGTACACAGCTGCAGGACGCCGTGCCGATGACGCTCGGCCAGGAGTTCTCCGCCTATGCCGTCATGATCGAGGAGGACCGCAGCCGTCTTGCCGAGGCCGTCGAGCTGATCCACGAGATCAACCTCGGTGCCACGGCCATCGGCACCGGCCTCAACGCCCCGGCCGGATACGCCGAGGCCGCCCGCCGGCACCTCGCCGCGCTCACCGGGCTGCCCCTGGTCACCGCGGCCAACCTGGTCGAGGCCACCCAGGACTGCGGCGCCTTCGTCCAGATGTCCGGCGTGCTCAAGCGGATCGCGGTCAAGCTCTCCAAGAGCTGCAACGACCTGCGCCTGCTCTCCTCCGGCCCGCGCGCGGGCCTGGGCGAGCCGCCTACCGCGCGGGCCGTGCGATCCAGGCGGGTCGCGTGTGGACGAACTGCTACCACGCCTACC
>NZ_JBEXYL010000030.1:0-100582 GCF_040630895.1 Streptomyces sp. NPDC005728 | reverse complement strand
CCGATGCCGGGGTGGTGCTGTTGTCCTGACCGCACGCCGTCGTCAGCGCCAGCACCGAAGCTGCCGTGGCCACCAGCGAGGCGGTCCGCCAGGAGGTCTTCATCCTCAACTCCCCAAATTCGCCTGGATATTGCAGCGCCCTGCTGCGCCGCCGCACGGCCATGGGTACGCAGTGAAGGGGCCGGAGCGTTCAACCGGGGCGAGAATTTCTTTCGGGAACCTGTGACACGTCCCGGGTCCGGGGAGTCATACGGGCACACATATCGGCTAGTTGGGATACTTCGGCGCGTCAAACCATTGATCGCGTTTTGTCACCCCTTCGGATCAATCCCGGCGCACTCCGGAGTGGGACCGCGCTCCGGGCCTCATGATCTCCGTCGTGCATGGACCCGAAGTGACCCGATGTGCGCCCGCCACACGGGTGCTGGCCCTGTTGACACTGACCTGGGCCCTGGTGGGCTGCCCGGTCGGGAGTGCGTCGGCCGACGCCTGCGCGTCCGCCTCGACGGGCCCGGACGGCACGGTGGCGGTGGCCGTGGCGGGAGGCAGCGACCGCTGGCCGACTCCCCCGCCGTGCCCGAAGCCCACACCGCCACCGTGCCCGCCCACACCCACCCCGACGCCCACACCCACGCCGACCCCCACCCCCACTCCGAAGCCGACGCCCAAGCCGACACCCAGACCGCGGCCGACGCACACACCGAAGGCTCCGCCGAGACCGGCACCGCAGCCGCCCGTGCAGCCCGCCCCGGCGACGCCCGCGCCTCCGCCGGCCCCGGCTCCCCCGCCCGCCCCCGCGCCGAGGCCCAAGCCCGCCCCGTCGCCCAGGTCCCTCCCGCGGCACTCCGTGGCCCCCGTGAGCTACCCGGCGTACCACCCCCGGGCCACCAACCACCCCGCGCCCGACCACACCCCACCGGTCGTCTACGTCCTGCTCATCACCATTCCCGCGATCGTCGCCATCGCGGCGCTCCGCCCGCGCTGACGCGCCGGCCCCTCACTTCTGGAGGCACCTGTTGTCGGATTGGCTTGTTCTCGTCCTCGCGATGCTGGCGGCCTGTGCCGTGGTGGTGGTCATCACCCTCGTACGGCACAAGCGGGCACCCGACGACGAGGATCCCAGCGAGACCCCGGACGTCATCGAGTACATGACGATGTGGATCGGCGTCGTGTACGCCATCGTCCTGGGCCTGGCCATCGCGGGCGTGTGGGAGGCGCGCAGCTCCGCCCAGGACCATGTGCAGGCCGAGGCCCAGGCGCTGCACGAGATCTCCGAGCGGGTGCGGGTCTATCCGCCGGACGTCCGTGACCGCATTCGGGACGACGTCAACGCCTATGTCGGACACGTCGTGACCACCGAGTGGAAGGCGATGAAGGAGCATGAGCAGGTCACCGACCGCGGTGCCGAACAACTGGCGCAGCTCCGCCACGACGTGACGGACTACCAGCCGAAGAACGACTTCGAGGCGCAGGCCTACCAGCCGCTGCTGGACCAGATCGCCGCCGCCGACCAGGCACGCAACGCGCGCGCCGACTCGGCCGGGGCGACGATGCCGCCCGTGGTCTGGTGGGGGCTGCTCTCCGGGGCGGTCGTCACCATCGGCATGGTGTTCGCACTGCAGATCCGGCGCACCCGGCGCGAGTTGGTCCTGGCGGGCCTGTTCTCCGCGACCATCGCCTTCATGCTCTTCCTGATCTGGGACTTCGACGCCCCCTACAGCCGGGGCATCACGGCGACCGCCGCACCGTTCCTCAACCTGTTCCCGAACATCAAGGGCTAGGGCCTGTCCGGCCGCACGCAGCCCGCAGGCCTTCTCCGGCCGCACGCAGCCCGCAGGCCTTCGCCCCGGTTCCCGGAGGGGAATCGGGGCGAAGGCCTGTCTGTCCACGTGCGATGCGGTCCGGCGAGAGGGATCCGGGGCCCTGGTCAGATCCGGTTCTCGTTCCGGCGGCGCAGCCAGACCGCACCGCCCCCGATGAGCGCCGAGCCCACCAGCCCTCCGCCGATGGCCGTGTCGGTCGGCGTGGCGCCGCTGGTGATGCTGCCGCCGAGACCGCCCTGGACGCCGCCGAGCACGGTGAAGACGCCCGGGCGGGTCAGGGTGGGCCCGTTGCAGTCGACCGTGACGTCGTAGCGGCCGGGACTGGTGCCGCGGCTGACCGTGGCGACGCCTCGCGCGGTGTCGTTGCCGACCGGAAACAGCTGGATGGTGCGGAAGGCGGGTGAGGACGCGATGGCGTTGCGGCAGCCGAACACGGTGATGGCGAGGCGGCCGCCGGCGGGGACCACGCTGGGCGAGGCGACGATGTTGCGCGGGCTCCCGTCGCCGCGGGCTCCGAAGTCATCACCCCGGCCGTGTTCGTTGCCCCGGCCGTTGTTGTTGCCCCGACCGAAGTTGTCGCACCGGCCGTTGTTGTTGCCGTTGTTGTTGCCGTTGTTGTTGCCGAAGTTGTTTCCCTGGCCGTTGTTGTTTCCCGGGCCGAAGTTGTTTCCCGGGCAGAAGTTGCCGTTCCCGAACCCGTTCCCGAGACCGAACCCGTTCCCGAGACCGAACCCGTTCCCGATGTTGCCGGTGCCGGGGATGGTGACGACGGTGTCCGAGCCGCCTCCGTTGCCCATGCCGTCCGCGACGGCCACGGGGGCGGTCGGCCCCAGCACGGCGGCGACCGCTGCGCACGCGGCCGCCAGGGCACGTTGGTTTCGCATGTGAACCTCCGCGGGAGGCACCCCGGGTCCCGTACCCGGTCTATCGGCGAGAAAGCACCTCCCGACAGAACCCTCGGGCGCCCGGAACACGCCCGCATGTCGAGAATGGTCCGTCCTGGTGAGCGGACACGCCGCCGGAAAACCACACAATCGGATATTGCTGCAGGTCACGGACCGTCAGAAAAATCCTTTCGGCTGCAACTCGGATGGCTCACCGACGGGGTGACGGACCACCCGTTCGCCCGTCGCCCCGTCGCTCGCCGCTTTCTCGGGAATTAGCTTTTTCCCATGCGATTGTCTACGTCCGGGTCAGCCGAGCTGGCCGAAGAGGAGGAGCGGCGGAGGAAGCGCGCCCCTTGGGGCGTGATAGCGCTTGTTCTGCTGACCGGCCTGGCGCTCATCCGCAACGGGTCGGGAGAGTTCGACGTCGGGCCGCCGCAGCCCGCGTCGGCGGCTGCCGCGGACACCGGCGCCGCCCCGAGCACGTTCACGGACACCCCCACTGCGCTGCCGTTCTCCGCGGCCGACCGGGTCCGGATCCCCGCGATCCAGGTCGACGCGCCCGTCATGCCCGTCGGCATGGACGAGCGTGGCTGGGTCGGCGCTCCGCCGCCGGACAACCCCAATCTGGCGGGCTGGTTCACCGGTGCGGTCTCCCCCGGCGAGAAGGGCACCGCGGTCATCGTCGGCCATGTCGACAACAAGAAGGGTCCCGCCGTGTTCTACGGCCTCGGGTCCCTGCAGAAGGGCAGCCGCGTCGACGTCCTGCGCAAGGACGGAAAGACCGCGGTGTTCGAGATCTACGGCGTCGAGGTGTTCGCCAAGAGCAGCTTCCCGAGCGACCGGGTGTACGGCGCGAAGGGCACACCGGAACTCCGGGTGATCACCTGCGGCGGCGGTTTCTCGAAGCAGAACGGCTACGACGGGAACGTCGTCGTCTTCGCCCGCCTGGTCGCGGTCAGCTGAGCTGCCGTCACCGGGCGGGCGGGAACCCCGTCAGCCGAGACGGCGGGGCGGCACGGTGAGGTGGTAGCCGGAGTCGAGGAGACGGGGCAGGTACTCGCGGATCGCGCGGACGCTCTGCGAACGGTCGCCCCCGGCGTCGTGCGAGAGCACCACGACGCCGGGGGCGGCGCCGCTCCTCACCCGGTCGACGATGGTGCGCGTGCCGGGCGTGTCCCAGTCGGTGGTGTCGAGGGTCCAGGCCATCGGCTCCATGCCCATCTCGGCGCCGAGCTGGAAGGCCGCGCGGTTCCAGGCGCCGTAGGGCGCGCGGAACCACTGGGGGCGCTCCCCGTAGGTGTCCTCGATGGCGTCGCTGGTCCGCTCCATCTCGGAGCGGATCTCCCGGCGGTCGAGGGTGGTAAGCAGCGGGTGCGTCCAGGTGTGGTTGCCGACCACGTGCCCCTCTTCGGCCATCCGGGCGAGCAGCTCCCTGTTCTCGACGACGCACTCGCCGCACACGAAGAACATCGCCCGCACGCCGTACTGGGCGAGGGTGTCCAGAATGTGCGGGGTGTAGACCGGGTGGGGGCCGTCGTCGAACGTCAGCATCATCTGCCGGCCGCGTGCGGAGATCCGCAGGACGGGTTCGTGACGCACCTTCAGCCTGCGCGGTGCGGCGCGCGGCGAACCGTACCCGGTGAGCGGCTGGAGCCGGAAGGCGGACGGCTTGAGCGCCTGGCGTGCCTGGGGGCCGGCGAGGGGTGCGGTGGTGCGGGCCGGGTCCTCGTCGCCCGCCATGACGATGCCCGCGGTGCCTGCGGCCGCCAGGGCGCCGACCGAGGCGAGCAACATCCGGCGCCGCGTGAACAACTGATCCTTCTGCATGACTCATCAGTCGCCCGCCCGGCCTGCGGCGCACCACACCGGCACCGGTGCGGCGGCGCGAATGCACCCGGTCGGCTCAGCACCGGGCACACGGGTACGCCGCTGACCGGTGTCGATGGCCCGCAACAACGCCTCATCAGCGATTCCGGCCTGCTTCGCCGGACAGGCCCTAGCGGCGGCGCACCAGTGGGAACGGCAGGGTCTCCCGGATCGTCAGGCCCGTCAGGAACATGACGAGACGGTCGACGCCGACGCCGAGCCCGCCGGTCGGCGGCATCGCGTATTCGAGGGCGTCGAGGAAGTCCTCGTCGAGTTCCATGGCCTCGGGGTCGCCGCCGGCGGCCAGCAGGGACTGTGCGGTGAGCCGGCGGCGCTGTTCGACGGGGTCGGTCAGCTCGGAGTAGGCGGTGCCCAGTTCGGTGCCGAAGGCGACGAGGTCCCAGCGTTCGGCGAGCCTCGGGTCGGTGCGGTGCTGCCGGGTGAGCGGGGAGACGTCGGTCGGGAAGTCCTTGTAGAAGGTGGGCAGCTGGGTGCGCTCCTCGATAATTCGCTCGTACATCTCCAGGACCACGTCGCCGGGGCCGTCGTCGGCGGTGTACGGCACCCCGGTCCGGTCGCACAGCCGGTGCAGCCGGAGCAGCTCGGTGCCGGGACCGATCTCCTCGTCCAGTGCCTCGGAGAGTGCCCCGTAGACGGTCTTCACCGGCCACTGTCCCGAGATGTCGTACTCCTGGCCGTCCTTGCGGGCGACCGGGGAGCCGAAGGCGGCGGTCGCGGCGCCCTGGATCAGCTCGCGGGTCAGGTCGAGCATCACGTCGTAGTCGGCGTACGCCTGGTAGGCCTCCAGCATCGTGAACTCGGGGTTGTGCTTGTAGGAGACGCCTTCGTTGCGGAAGGTGCGGCCCAGCTCGAAGACCTTCTCCAGGCCGCCGACGCACAGCCGTTTCAGGTAAAGCTCGGGGGCGATGCGCAGATACATGTCGAGGTCGTAGGCGTTGATGTGGGTGGTGAAGGGGCGGGCGTTGGCACCGCCGTGGATCTGCTGGAGCATCGGGGTCTCAACCTCCAGGAAACCGCGGTCCAGCAGGCCCTGGCGCAGGGCCTGTACGGCGCTGGAGCGGGCCCGGACCACCTGTCGGGCGGCGGGGCTGGTGACCAGGTCGAGGTAGCGGCGGCGGACCCTGGCCTCCGGGTCGGCCAGGCCGCGGCGCTTGTCGGGCAGCGGGCGCAGGCACTTGCCGGTCAGCTGCCAGGACGTGACGAAGACGGTGGGCTCCCCCTTGTCGCTGCGTCCCGCGCGGCCGGTGGCGGTGATGTGGTCGCCGATGTCGGTGCCGGCCCGGAAGCGGTCGAGGGCGGGGCCGGAACCGTCGCGGGTGAGGGCCAGCTGGTGGTCACCCGTCCAGTCGCGCAGGACGACGAAGACGATGCCGCCGAAGTCGCGGACCAGCATGATGCGCCCGGCCACGGTGACGTCCCGGCCCTGCGGGACGTCGGCGAGGGCGTATGTGGGGGCGGGCACGCCGACCGGGTACGGGTCGGTGCCGGTGGCGCGCAGGCGGTCGAGCGTGCGGTGCCGGACGCGGACCTGGTCGGGCAGGCCCGCCTCCGGGGCCGCGGGCCCGGCCTCGTCCCCTCCGTCGAGGCCGAGCGCCGCCAGGGAGGGCAGGCCCTCGGTGGTGGCGGGCCGCTGTCCCGTCTTCGGGTGCCCCTTTCCCCAGAGTTTGCGCAGGGACGGTACGGAGACGAATCCCTCGGCGATGCCGGAGGCGAGGCCGATCCGGGCGAGCGAGGCGGTCTCGCCGTAGCAGATGAAGCGCGGGTACCACTCCGGGCGGTATTTGGCGTTGGACCGGTACAGGGCCTCCAGCTGCCACCAGCGGGAGAAGAACAGCAGCAGCCGGCGCCAGAGTCTGAGGACGGGTCCGGCGCCGATCCGGGCGCCCTCCTCGAAGACGGACCGGAAGACCGCGAAGTTCAGGGAGATCCTGCGCACCCCCAGTTTGGGGGCGGCCGCGCACAGGTCGGCGACCATGAACTCCATGACTCCGTTGGGGGCCGTGCGGTCACGGCGCATCAGGTCCAGGGAGACGCCGTCGCGGCCCCAGGGCACGAAGGAGAGCAGCGCGAGAAGCCGGCCGTCGTCGCCGAGGGCCTCCACGAGCAGACAGTCCCCGTCCGCCGGATCGCCCAGCCGGTCCAGGGCCATGGAGAAGCCGCGTTCGGTCTCGGTGTCCCGCCAGGCGTCGGCCTTGTCGACGACCTCCTCCATCTCCCGGTCGGTGAGAGTGGCGTGGCGGCGGATGCGGCAGGTGGCGCCGGTGCGGCGGACACGGTGCACGGCCTGCCGGGTGACACGCATGTCGCGGCCGTCCAGGTCGAATCCGGGCAGGTGCAGGATCGCCTCGTCGCCGAGCTGGAGGGCGCCGAGTCCGGCGCGGGCGTAGGCGCGGGCGCCGTCCTCGGAGGCGCCCATGACGGCGGGCGCCCAGGCGTGCCGGCGGGCCACGTCCAGCCAGACGGCGATGGCGTGCGGCCAGGCCTCGGGGTCGCCGACGGGGTCGCCGCTGGCCAGGCACACGCCGGCCTCGACGCGGTAGGTGACGGCGGCCTTGCCGCTGGAGGAGAACACGACGGCCTTGTCACGGCGGGTGGCGAAGTAGCCGAGCGAGTCCCGTTCGCCGTAGGCCGCCAGCAGGGCGCGGATGCGGGGCTCCTCGTCGTCGTGCAGGGCCGCCTCCAGGCGCTGCGAGCGGAACAGCGTGGCGGCCGCGTTCAGCAGGGCGAGCGCGCCGAACAGGCCGAGCAGGAAGGTGACCCGGCGCGGGGGGCGGCCGTCGAAGGAGCTGTTGGCCACCAGCCCGCCGCACACCCGGTCGGCCGCCCAGGCCAGGTGCTGGCTCTGCGGGAGGGTGCCCGGGAACAGCGCGACCAGGCCCCAGCCGGCCAGGACCGCCACGGCGAGGCCGGCCACCAGCACCGCCAGCGCACGCCAGACGGCAGCGCGGCGGGAGGCGGCGTAGAACTCCTTGCGGGCCACCACCAGCAGGAGCAGCAGGAGGCCGCACAGCACGAGGGAGGGCAGCGACTGCGCGTACTGGCCGAGGAGCAGGCCCAGGACATCGGTGAGGACCAGCAGGCCCAGATAGACGACGACCAGCCACCAGGCGACCTTCTTGCGGGCGGCGATGGCGCCGGCCAGCAGGAACAGGAACACGGCGTAGGCGAGGTTGGCGCTGATGGGGACGAGGAGCAGGTCGAGGGCGCGGACCACCGGGCGCAGGAGACGGCGCAGCGGGGCGCTGAACGCGAGCAGGACGCACAGCAGGCCGAGCGCGGCGAAGAAGGTCGCGAACGCCTCGGGCACCCAGCCGAGCCGTCCGCCGGAGGGCGGGCGTATCGGGCCCGTGGCACCCCTCCGGGCGGCCGGCTCGGCGGTGGCAGTCATGGTTCCGACTGTAGGAAGGGCGCGCGCGGCTCGCCCGTCGAGCGGGGCCGGGCCTCGGCCGGAAGCTCCGGTTCCGATAGCCTCGGGATGTGACGGAGCAGCACGAACAGCACGCGCACCAGTTCGAGCGGGGCACGGACGGGCCGAAGGTCATCGTGGTCGGGGTGGACGGCTCGGACTCCTCGCTGCGCGCGGCCGCCTATGCGGGCGGTCTGGCCCGGCGGCAGCACGCACTGCTGGCCGTGGTGTACGTGCAGCCGGTGCTCGCGGCCGGGGCCGCGCTCGGGGCGCCGGTGGCGGAGACGACCGACGAGATCGCCGAGGACCTGATCGCGCAGATCCGGGAGGCCGCCGAGCGGCTCAAGGGGATATTCGAGGTGCGCTGGGAGTTCCACACCTTCCGCGGTGACGCCTACAACGGCCTGGTGAAGGCGGCCGACGACCTCAAGGCGGACGCAGTGGTGGTGGGCGCCTCGGAGCAGGCCGGGCACCGCATCATCGGCTCGGTGGCGGTCCGGCTGGTGAAGGCGGGGCGGTGGCCGGTGACGGTCGTTCCGTAGGGCGCCACAGCAGCAGCGGGGTCGCCAGGAGCAGGACTCCGGCGACCACGATCGCCGTCCGCGGGCCCGTCGGGGCGGCGCCCGGTTCGACCGCCGTCACCAGCAGCAGTCCGGGCACGCCGGGGCGGATCAGGGCCGGCCCCACCGGCCGGCAGGCCCACAGCACGCCCGCCGTCAGCCGGCCTGCGGCGCTTCCCGCTCGCCGGGCCGACACCGGTCTGCCCGGACTCGCTCGTCCGGGCCACCGCCGACGCCCACCGGGCCCCGCCGCCCTCCGTACCCACCTCACCGACCGACCGCCCATCTGCCCCGGTGCCAGGCCTGGACGCCGGACCGGAGCGAGCCCGTCTCACCCGTGCGTGGCGTCTTCCGTCCGGGGCTCCCCTGAGCCATCATGATCCGCCGTCAGCCGTTTGCCACCGGCGAAGAGGTGAGGCGCATGGCCAGGCTCCGTATGGGTGAAGGAATTCTCCGCCGCAAACCCATCGAGCACATCGAGGAGACCGAACACGGCGAGGGCCCCCGGCTGGACAAGTCGCTCGGGCTGTGGCAGCTCACCGCGATCGGCGTCGGTGGCATCATCGGCGCGGGCATCTTCACGCTGGCCGGCACGGTAGCCCACGAAACGGCCGGGCCGGCGGTGCTGGTGTCGTTCCTCGTCGCCGGTGTCGCGAGCGCCTGCGCCGCGCTGTCGTACGCCGAGTTCGCGGGGCTGATCCCGAAGGCGGGGTCGGCGTACACGTACGGCTACGCGGTGCTCGGCGAGTTCGCGGGCTGGTTCATCGGCTGGGACCTGCTGCTGGAGTACACGGCGATCGTGGCCGTGGTGGCGATCGGGATCTCCGGCTACTTCGGCTTCCTGGTCGAGGAGATGGGTGCGAACCTGCCGCAGTGGATGCTGGGCGCGCCCGGCTCCGGGCACGGTCACCGGGTCGACCTGTTCGCGGCCGTGCTGTGCGTGCTGATCGCCTGGCTGCTCAACCAGGGCATCCGCAGCGCGGCCCGGTTCGAGACGGTAGTGGTCGCACTGAAGGTGCTGGTGGTGCTGCTGGTGATCGGGGTGGGCGTGTTCCACATCAACACGGCGAACTACCACCCGTTCTTCCCGTTCGGCGTAGGCGGGGCGTTCACCGGCGCGGCGACCGTGTTCTTCGCCGTGTTCGGCTACGACGCGATGTCGACCGCGGCCGAGGAGTCGAAGGACGCCCAGCGCCACATGCCGAAGGCGATCATCTACTCGCTGGCGATCTCGATGGTGCTGTACGTGGCGGCCTGCCTGGTCCTGACGGGCATGCAGAACTACAAGGACATCGACCCGGAGAGCGGCTTCTCCTCTGCGTTCAAGTCGGTGGGTCTGACCGGGCTCGCGGACGTGATCGCGGTGGGCGCGATCATCGGCATCCTCACGGTGATGTTCACGTTCATGCTGGGCGTGACCCGGGTGTGGTTCTCGATGTCCCGTGACGGGCTGCTGCCCAGGTGGTTCGCCAAGACGCACCCGACCCGGCACGTGCCGACCCGTGTGACCTGGATCGTCGGGGCGGCCTCGGCCCTCATCGCCGGGTTCCTGCCGATCGGCGAGGCGGCCGAGCTGACCAACATCGGCATCCTGCTGGCGTTCGTCGTGGTGTGTGCGGCGGTGATCGTGCTGCGCTACCGGCAGCCGGAGCTGCCGCGCTCCTTCCGCACCCCGTGGATGCCGTTCGTGCCCGCGCTGGGCGTGGTCTTCTCGATCTGGCTGATCACGTTCCTGCAGTGGCAGACCTGGGTGCGGTTCGCCGTGTGGTTCGCGATCGGCTGCGTGATCTACTTCGGCTACTCCTACCGCCGTTCCGTACTGGCCGAGCAGCCTCCCGCGGCCTGATCACTCGACCATGACCAGCCCGTCGGCGGCTGCCCCGCGGCTGAGGACGACGTCCCTGATGCGGTCGCGCACCCCCTCCAGCTCTGCGCCGTCGGCGATCGCCCGGTTGAGGTCGAGGACCCGGCCGGCGTCGATGTCGTACATCTGAGGGATGTACTCGGCCTTGGTGACCCGCCAGCGGTCGCCGGGACGGGCGGGCGGCGCGAAGGTGAAGCGGCCGATCGTGGACTCGTTGCCGCGCGAGTCCTGCACGCCCCTGTCGTTGTACGTCTCGCCGGCGATCTGGTCGCCCAGGCCGTAGACCACCCAGGTGCCGTTGACCTTCTCGTACGCCTGCGGGACATGGGCGTGGGTGCCGAGGATCAGGTCGATGTCGGGTCGGCCGTTGGTCTGCGAGGCGGTCAGGCGCTCGGCGAGGGCGAGCTGCAGCCCGTCGGGGGCGTCCTGCCAGTCGGTGCCCCAGTGCACGGAGACGACGACCACGTCGGCGCCCGCCAGCCGGGCGGCGCGGGCGTCGGAGATCATCCGGTTCGCGTCGACCGGCTGGACCGCCCACGGCTGTCCGGGCGGGAGCGGGGCGCCGTTGGTGCCGTACGTGTACGACAGGTGCGCGACCTTGGCCAGGCCCGCCTGGAACAACGTGACCGAGCGGGCCTCCGCCTCGGTGCGGGCGGTTCCGGCGTGCCGCAGGCCGGTCCGGTCCATGGCGTCCAGGGTGCGCCGGATGCCGGCTGCGCCGTCGTCCAGGGCGTGGTCGGAGGCGGTGGAGCAGCCGTCGTAGCCGGTCGCGGCGAGGCCCTCGGCGATCTGCGGCGGGGACTTGAAGACCGGGGAGCCGGTGTAGTCGCCGTCGGCGCCGTAGACGGTCTCCATGTGACACAGCGCCAGATCGGCGCGGCTGACGATGGGCTGTACGCCGGAGAGCATCGGGCGGAAGTCGTAGCCGGAGCCGCCGGCGTCGAAGCCCGCCCGCTCGATGACGGAGGTGTGCGGCAGCACGTCGCCGGAGGCGACGAGGGTGAAGTCGCGGGCGACGGCCGGCCCCGGGCGGCCCGGGGCGGCGGACTCCTGCCGCTCCTGGTTCTGACAGGTGGCCGCGGCAGCGAGGAGGGCGGTCAGGGCCAGGGCCACCTGATGCCTGCGTGCGATCATCAGCTCATCCCGGGGTCGTATCTACAGACGTGCTATGTGTGGACGTCCTATTTACAGACAAAGCTTTATGGGCATATGGGTATGAATCCGGCACTTCGTGCAAACTATTCGGGTGCCCGAATTAACCCATCCGGTACCGCCCGGCGCGGTCGCGGGCCGCTCGCGCGACCGTTCGCCGACACGATCGACCGTCCGTCGCAGAGCCGTGCGCACCCCCTGTCCTCCGGCGGCGCCCTGCGCTGGCATACGGCCCATGACGGCCGGAACCTCATTTCCCCCAGGGACGACGACCGCCGAGCACGAGCTGGCGGAACTCCAGCGCGAGCACGGCGGCTCCCTCTTCGCACTGCTGCTGCGGTTGAGCGACGGAGACCGGCAGCGCGCCGAGGACCTGGTGCAGGAGACCCTGGTGCGCGCCTGGCAGCACCCCGAGGCCCTGCACGCCGACACCTTCGAATCCGTACGGCCCTGGCTGCTGACCGTCGCCCGGCGGCTCGCGATCGACGCACGGCGCGCCCGGCAGGCGCGGCCGCCCGAGGTCGGCGACGAGGTGCCCGAGAGCGCGCGGGTGACCGCCGACCACGCCGAGCGGGCCGCTGCGATGCTCGATGTCCGGGAGGCTGTGAAGACACTCACGCCGGAACACCGTGACGTCCTGGTACTCGTGTACTTCCGAGGGGCGAGTGTGGCGGAGGCCGCGCAAACCCTTGGAATTCCACCCGGTACCGTGAAGTCCCGCGCGTACTACGCGCTGCGCGCCCTGCGCCGGGTCCTTCCGGGTTACGCAACCGACCTGCGGTGAAACCGGGGGCCGGGTCAAACCTCGGTAAAGCGCCTTGCCGTGACCCTCGTTCGGGCCATCAGCTGTCCTCATCCGTGTTCCGGACGGGGGCCCGGTCCGGGGAGTTCGGGCGACGCGCACGCACCGGAGGAAGGCAGGAAGGGATGTTGCACAGAGGTCACGAGAGTACGGACGGCAGCGGTGAACTCGCCGTCCCCATGGCCTGGTTGTACGCCGAGTACATCGCCGACGAGCTGCTGCGCACCGGCGATCTGATGCCGCCGACGTCCTTCGAGTTCCGGGCCGGCCGGGATGCGCTGGCGCTGACCGTCTTCCTCTCCGACACCGAGGGCGAGCTCTCCGGCATCCGGGTGGTCTCGCAGCTGGAGACCTGGCTGTCGCTCACGGCGTACGACCAACCGTGGCAGGAGTGGGTGGGCGAACGGATGGCCGAGCTGGCCCGCGAGGAGGCCGAGTCCGGCACGCCCTCGCCCGACCTGGCCCTGGCGGCCGAGGCCTGGCGCTGGCTGGACGAGACCGAGCTGCTCGCGCCCGACCTGGACGCGGTGCCGGGCGGCGGTGCGGTGTTCGGCGAGGACGACGGGCCGAAGGTGTGGACCCCGGCCTGGCGGCTCGGACTGCCCCTCGGGCATCTGGCCATCCACCTTTTTTGAGCCGACCGGAAATCCGACCAATCCGCGGGCCGGGCGGCTCCGAATCTCTTGGTCACGATTCGGTGTGGGCCTTGAGTGATTCGGTTGTCCGCTGCGTACGGATGGGAGCAAGGAGTAACCCCACCCACACCCATAGGCACGAGGATTCGGCATGAGGTCCCTGGAAAGGCATCGCGACGTCGGCGCGTACGCGCTCGGCGTGCTGGACGAGGCGGAGGCCTTCCGCTTCGAGGACCACCTCATGGAGTGCCCTCAGTGCGCGGCAAAGGTGACCGAATTCGGCCCCACGGCACGGCAGTTGATGCTGTACCGGCGGGCCACGCCGCGCTTCGTGCACCCCATGGCCCAGCCCGGTCCCCGATTGCTGGACCGGCTCCTGGGCGAACTCGCCCACCGGCACCGGGCCCGGCGCCGCCGCTTCCTGTACGGCCTGGCCGCCTCCGTGGTACTGGCCGTGGCCGGACCGGGGATCATGGTCTACGCCGGGCACGACGGGCCGTCCGCCCACGTCACCGCAGCGACCGACCCGGGCACAGGGGTGTGGGCGCAGGTCACCACCGAGGACGGGGAGAACGGCAGCGTGATGCGCCTGGAGGTGAAGGACGGCACCGGATCCCACTCCTGCCGGCTCGTCGTCGTCGGCCAGGACGGCTCGGAGCAGATCGTCTCCGGCTGGACCGCGGACGGCCATGACACCGCGACGACCACGACCATGGCGGGCTCCACGATGCACCCGGACCAGATCGCCCGCTACGAGGTGCGTACCGCGGACGGACAGCGGCTGGTGACGCTCGACGCCGGCTGAATTCTCGCGGCCCGGCTACTTCAGCAGCCGCGACATCCGGCGATCGGCCAGCGGCTTGCCGCCGGTCTGGCAGGTGGGGCAGTACTGGAGCGAGGAGTCGCTGAAGGAGACCTCGCGGATGGTGTCGCCGCAGACCGGGCAGGGTTCGCCGGTGCGGCCGTGGACACGCAGGCCGCTCTTCTTCTCCGCCTTCAGGCGTCCGGCGGCAAGGCCCCGGGAGCGTTCGACCGCCTCGGTGAGGGTGGTGCGCAGCGCCGCGTAGAGCCGCTCGGTCTCCTCGGCGGTCAGGGACGCGGCGAGTTTGAACGGGGACATCTTCGCGGCGTGCAGGATCTCGTCGCTGTAGGCGTTGCCGACGCCGGCGATCAGGCTCTGGTCGCGCAGGGCGCCCTTGATCCGGCGCCGCTCGTCCTTCAGCAGGGCGGCGAAACGGTTCTCGTCGAAGTCCGCGGCGAGCGGGTCGGGGCCCAGGCGGGCCACGCCGGGCACGTCCTGGGGGTCGTGGACGATGTACACGGCGAGCTTCTTCTGCGTGCCGGCCTCCGTGAGGTCGAAGCCCGCGCCGGTCTCCAGGGCCACGCGCAGGGCGAGCGGGCCCTTTCCGGGACGTGCCGGGCCGTCCGGAAGCCGGTCCTTCCACTGCAGCCAGCCCGCGCGGGCCAGGTGGGTGACGACGTGCAGGCCGTTGTCCCCCTCGATGTCGAGGAACTTCCCGTGCCGGCGCACGGCGGTGACCTCGCTGCCCTCGAACGCACCGACCGGAGGGTCGTACGTCTTCAGGACGCTGATCGCGACGGGGAGTACCCGTACGACCTCATGGCCGATCAGGTTCTCGGTGAGGAAGTCCTTGAGGGCTTCCACCTCGGGGAGTTCCGGCATACGTCCAGAGTGCCATCCGGGGCCCCTGTGGTCAGGTGCGCGGGGACGCCCGGAACTCGCACCACACGGCCTTGCCGCCGCCGCGCGCCTCCACCCCCCACACGTCGGCGAGCCTGTCGACGAGGAGCAGTCCGCGCCCGGAGACGCAGTCCTCCCCGGCATCGCGGCGGCGCGGCAGGGCGCTGGAGGAGTCCTCGACCTCGACCCGCAGCCTGCGGCAGCCGCCTTCGAGGACCCGCAGGGTGACGATCGCGGCGCCCTCGGTGTGCATCAGGGCGTTGGTGATGAGTTCGTCCGCGACCAGCTCGATCTCGTCCACCCGGTCGCGTGCACCCCAGGAGCGGACCGCGGCACGGATCATGTGCCGGGCATGGGTGAGGGCCTCGGGGTCGCCGGGGGCCACATGCTGCTGGAGCCGGCCGCGGGGCCGCGGGGCCTCCGGGGCGCGGCGACGCAGCAGGAGCAGCGCCACGTCGTCGTCACCGCCGCGCTCCTCGGCCGCCTCGATCAGCTGTGCGGCCAGGTCGCGCACCTCGTCCGGGCCCTTGGCGATCAGGGTGGCGAGGGCCCGCATCCCGTCGTCGAGGTCGGTGCCGGGCTGTTCGACCAGCCCGTCCGTGCACAGCAGCAGGGTGTGGCCGGGATCGAGTTCCAGGGTGGTGACGGGGTACTCCAGCCGGCCGAACTCGGCGGAGAGACCGAGCGGCAGCCCGCCCTCGACCGGGACCCGGACGCAGGTGCCGTCGGCGTGCCGGATCAGCGGGTCTATGTGCCCGGCGCGGACCACCTGGACGACCCCGGTGGACAGGTCGGCCTCCGCGTACAGGCAGGTGGCGAAGCGGTCGGTGTCGAGTTCGTGCAGGAACACGGAGGCGCGGGCCATCACGGTGGCCGGGGTGTGTCCCTCGGCGGCGTAGGCGCGCAGCACGATGCGCAGCTGGCCCATCACGGCCGCCGCGTGCGTGTCGTGGCCCTGTACGTCGCCGATCACCGCGCCGACCCGGCCGCCGGGCAGCGGGATCACGTCGTACCAGTCGCCGCCGATGTCCCGGCCGAGGGCGCCCCCGGCGGTGGCGGCGCGGTAGCGGACGGCGATGTCGGCGCCGCGGACGCTCGGGATGGTGCGCGGCAGCATCGCCTGCTGGAGGCCCTGGGCGAGGTCCTTCTCCTCCTCGTAGAGCATGGCCCGCTGCAGGCTCTGCGCGATGCTGCTGCCGAGGGCGACGAGCACGTTGCGCTCCTCCGGCGCGAAGCCGCGCCGGTCGCTGTAGAGCAGGCCCATGGCGCCGATCGGGCGGGCCTGGGCGATCAGCGGCAGATAGGCGGCGGAGGTGATGTGCAGGTCCGTGATGTGCGGCCACAGGATGGGGAAGCGTTCGGCGAAATCGTCCGGGGACTCGATGAAGCACGGGCTGAGGGTGCGCACGGCCTCGCTCATCGGGTAGGGCTCGTCGATCCGGGTGATGCGGGTGCCGGGTACGAAGCTGCCTTTGGGGCCCTCGGCCACCAGCCGGATCCGCCCGGCCTCCAGCAGGCCGAGGACGAGGCTGGTGGAGCCGAGGAGGGTCAGGCCGTGGGTGTCGGTGACGACGTCGATGACGTCCTGGACCGTGCGGGCGTGGGCGAGGGCGGCCGTGGCGATCTGGACGACGTTGGTCTGCTCGCGCCGGGCGGCGTCCTGGGCGGCCGCGTCCCGGCGGGCCTCGCTCTCGCTCAGCTCCTCGGTGGCGTCCCGGACGATCCCGATGATCCGGCGCGGGCGCCCCGTCTCGTCGCGCCGTATGTAGCCCTGGGTGTGGGCCCAGTGCAGGGTGCCGTCGCGGCGGCGGACGCGGAAGTACGCGCCGTAGTTCTCCCGGCCGTCCTTGATGGCCCGGGCCACGAGGGCGTCGAGGCGGTGGCCCTCCGCGCGGGGCACCCGTACGGTCAGACTCTCGGGTCGGCCGTCGTATTCGTCCGGGCGCAGGTCGAAAACCTCGTGCGCCTGGGCGTCCATGCTGAACAGACCGGTGTCCAGGTCCCAGTCGAAGCTGCCCATACGGTTGAGCGCCAGGATCGGATCCGGGTGGGCGGGCCAGTCCCCCGGGAGTGACAGGGCACTCGCTCCCCGATCAGCCATGGAGCCACCTTGTCAGTGTTTGTCCGATTTTTCGACTGGGGCGAGCGGCGGGCCGGGGTCAGCCACCGAAGGCGTCGACGGGGCCGTCGAACAGGGCGTCGCCCTCCAGCATGTCGATGCCGCCGACGTCGAGCAGGTCGAGGGCGTCGACATCGGCCGTGCCGTCGAGGAGGTCCGGCGGGTCGTCGGGGATCAGGCCGCCCCCGTCGGACAGGTCGGGGATCTCCGGGACGGTGGGCGGTCCGATCTCGTCGGCGATGTCCGGGAGCGTCGGCGGCCCGGGGACGAAGGGCTGTTGCGGGAGACAGCCGGCGAGCCCGCCCGCCGACAGGGCTGCACAGCCGGTGCCGGTCCGGCCCGCGGCGGACGGAGCGTCCCCGCTCAGCGCCGGGTCGCGCCCGTCCGGGGAGCCGTTCACCCGGGCGCCGTCCGGGCTGGGCTGCCCGGTGTTCGCGGGTCCGGTGACGGGCGGGGACGCGGTACCGGCAGGGGGCAGAGACGCGGTGCCGACGGGAGGCGCAGGCGCCGTACCGAACGGAGGCGGAGGCGCGATACCGGCAGGAGGCGGAAACGCGGTACCGGCAGGGGGCAGAGTCGCAGTGCCGACGGGAGGCGCAGGCGCCGTACCGAACGGAGGCGGAAACGCGGTACCGGCAGGAGGCGGAGACGCGATTCCGGCGGGGGGCGCAGGCGCCGTACCGTCAGGATGTGGGGACGCGGTGCCGGCAGGGGGCGGAGGCGCGGTACCGGTAGGGGGCGAGGTCGCCCAGACGGGCGCCGGGACGACTCGGTCGCGCCGGACGTCGTCACCGATCCGGCGTTCGATCCAGGTCTGGGTCGCCGCGTCGACGATCGTGATGCCGGTGACGGCCCGGGGCGCCGCGGTCACCACGATCACCTCGCCCGGCCGGTATCCGGACCAGGCGGCGCCTCGGGTGCCGAAGGAGCCGGGGACCGACTCGGGCGGTGTCAGCGGGTTGCCGCAGGCGCAGCGGACGCGGGGCACGCCCCGGTTGTCGACGAGGACGGCGGTGCCGGCCTGGAGGACGGACGGGAAGCGGGCCGCCTGCCGTTCCCGGTAGGCGTGGCTGGTGACGCTGGTGTCGACGCGGAGTACGACCGGGGTCAGGCCGCGCAGATAGCCGGGGAGCGACGCGCTGGAGACACCCGCGACCCGGGCGAAGGCGTCCCCCTTGGCCGGCTCGGCGGCCAGGCGGCCGATCTGCCGCTGGACGTCGCAGCCGGAGACGCGCGCGGTGCCGCCGTACAGACCGGGGGTCGCGCCGGAGAGGGTGCGCAGCGAAGGCGGGGGCGGTGGCGCTGGGGCCCGGCCGACGGACTGTCCCGACGGAGCCGACCGGGTGGCCGGCGCCGTGGTGCCCGTGGAGCCGGTGAAGGGGTCCGGGCCCGGGGCCGCCATGGGCAGCAGGACGACCTCCGGGTGGGGGTGGACCTCCCGCACCGTGTTGCCGACGCAGGCGGCGACGACGAGCACCGCCGAGAGCGCGCAGGCCATGACGATGGCTCCGGCGGGTATCCGTCGGGGTCTTCGCACCGCGTTCTCCCGCATCATCTCGGCGTTCGGTTCATCCGCTATTGTCTGCTTCGCCCGCCGGGATCACGCAAACGGAACAGCTCGATACGCACAGCGACGAGGTCTCTCCGGTGCCCAGGGGGCACATCGACACGGCGGCCACAATGGAGGCAGGAGCGCACAGCCGTGGACTGGTTCACCGCACCCGACTACTGGCTGAGCCGGCTGGTCTTCCAGCGGGCTCTGGCCGGTCTGTACCTCTTCGCGTTCCTGGTGGCCGTGCTGCAGTTCCGGGCCCTGCTCGGCGAGCGCGGCATGCTGCCGATCCCCCGCTTCACGGCGCGGGCGCCCTTCAGACGGACCCCCAGCCTGTTCCATCTGCACTACTCGGACCGCTTCTTCGCGGTCTGCGCCTGGACGGGCTGCGCGGTGTCGGCGGCCCTGCTCGCCGGAGCGGACTCACTGCTGCCGTTGTGGGCCGGCATCCTGCTGTGGCTGGTGCCGTGGGCTCTGTACCTGTCGATCGTCAACGTGGGACAGACCTGGTACGCCTTCGGCTGGGAGTCGCTGCTGCTCGAGGCCGGCTTCCTGGCCGCCTTCCTGGGAAACGACCAGGTCGCACCGCCCCTCGTGGTGCTGTTCCTGCTGCGCTGGATCCTGTTCCGGGTCGAGTTCGGCGCCGGGCTGATCAAGCTCCGGGGCGACGCGTGCTGGCGGAAGCTGACGTGCCTGTACTACCACCACGAGACCCAGCCGATGCCCGGCCCGCTGAGCTGGTTCTTCCATCATCTGCCGAAACCGCTGCACAGGGTGGAGGTCGCCGCGAACCACTTCACGCAACTGGTCGTGCCCGTCCTGCTGTTCACCCCGCAGCCGATCGCCTCGGCCGCCGCCGCGCTGATGATCGTCACCCAGCTGTGGCTGGTGCTGTCCGGCAACTTCTCCTGGCTGAACTGGATCACCATCGTGCTGGCCGTGTCCGCGCTCCGGCTGCCCACCACGGCACCGTCCGTGCCCGCGGCGCCGCTCTGGTACGAGGTCGTGGTGCTCGCTGTCGCCGCGCTGCTGGTCTGCCTGAGCTACCACCCGGTGCGGAACATGATCTCCCGGCGCCAGGTCATGAACCGCTCCTTCGACCCGCTGCACCTGGTGAACACCTACGGCGCGTTCGGCAGCGTCAGCCGGATCCGCTACGAGGTCGTGGTCGAGGGCACGCTGGACGACGTACCGCGGGAGGACTCGGACTGGCGGGAGTACGAGTTCAAGGGCAAGCCCGGCGATCCCCGGCACTGGCCACGCCAGTTCGCGCCCTACCATCTGCGCCTGGACTGGCTGATGTGGTTCGCCGCGCTGTCCCCCGGCTACGCCGGGGACTGGTTCGGCGGCCTGGTGGAGCGGCTGCTGGAGAACGACCGCGACACCCTGAAGCTGCTGCGCCGCTCCCCCTTCCCGCCGGACATCCCGCCCCGCTACGTCCGCGCCCGCCTCTTCCGCTACCGCTACACCACCTGGCGTGAGCTGCGGGAGACGGGGGCGTGCTGGGAGCGGACGTACGTGCGGGAGTACCTGCCGCCGACGCGGCTGGCGGTGGTGGCTCAGAGGTCGTAGACCCGCTGCGCGGTGCCCTCGTACAGGGCGGTGTGCTCTGCCGCGCCGAGGCCCGACGTCAGCTCCCTTGCGATGTCGTGCACTTGCTCATAGGCGGCCGAGAGCGTGCACACCGGCCAGTCGGAGCCGAACATCAGACGGTCGGGGCCGAAGGCTTCCAGGGCGGTGTCCGCGTACGGGCGCAGGTCGTCGGTCGTCCAGGAGCCGGGGGCGGCTTCGGTGACCAGGCCGGAGAGTTTGGCGACCGTGTTGGGGAGGGCGGCCAGGGCGCGCAGGGCCGTCGCCCAGGGTTCGCGTTCTCCCGAGGCGACGGGCGGCTTGCCCAGGTGGTCGAGGACGAAGGTGAGACCGGGAAGGTGCGCGGCCGCCTCGGTGCAGGCCGGGAGCTGGTGGGGCAGGACCACGAGGTCGTACACCAGGCCGGCATCGGCCACGGCGGCCAGGCCGCGCCGGACGTCGGCCCGCAGCAGCCATTCCGGGTCGGGCTCGCCCTGGACCTGGTGGCGGATGCCCTTCAGGAAGCGGCCGCCGGGGAGTGCACGCAGCCGGGCCAGTTCGTCGGCGACGTCGGGGCGGGTGAGGTCGGTCCAGCCGACCACGCCCGCAACGAGTTCGTGGCCGGCCGCCAGGGCCAGGAATTCGGGGGTCTCCTCGGGGACGGTGACCGTCTGGACGAGAAGGGTGCGGTCCACTCCGGCTGCCCGAGCCTCGGGTTCCAGGTCGGTGAGGGTGAAGTTCCGTCGCAATGGCTGGAGTTCGGGGCCGCTGATCCAGTCCTGGTCGCGGACCGACAGGTCCCATACGTGGTGGTGGGCGTCGACGGTCACGGCAGCTCCCAGACGACGGGCAGCCCGGCGTCCGCGCCGCCCTGCGTGTAGTCGTGCACGACGTCGAGCAGCTCGGCCATCCGGGCCTGCCAGGAGACGTTGACCGGCAGCTGTTCGAGTGCGGCGAGAAGGCGGCCGTAGTCCTCGCATTCGAGGAGGTGGAACAGGTCGGTGCCGCTGCGCCAGATGGTCCAGGACGTGACTCCGGCAGCGCGGATGGCGTCGGTGAGCTCCTTCGGGACCTCGCGGTGGGCCGCCTCGTAGTCGGCGATCCGGTCGGCACGGACCCTGGTGTGCAGGGCGACTCTCATGACGACTCCTCGGGGGGCAGCAGACCGGTGTCGCGCAGTTCCTGCCAGAAGGCGGCAGGGACGGGGACCCCGAACTGCTCGGCGCAGTCGTGCACTTCGGCTGCAGAGCGGGCTCCGGCCAGGACACTCGCGACGGCCGGGTGCGCGGCACAGAAGGCCAGGGCGGCGGCGCGCAGGGTGATGCCGTGCCGGCCGGCGACCGTCTTCAGACGCAGGGCGCGGTCGAGCAGATCCCTCGGCGCACGGGCGTAGTCGTACGTCGAGTCCGGCGTCGGGTCCGCCAGCAGACCCGAGTTGAAGGCTCCGCCGATGACGACCGCCACGCCCCGTGCGGCGGCCTCCGGCAGCAGCTCGGCCGCCGCGCTCCGGTCGAGCAGGGTGTACCGGCCGGCGCAGAGCACCACGTCCACGTCCGTGTCGCGGACGAACCGGGTGAGCATCCCGGCCTGGTTCATGCCCGCGCCGATCGCGCCGACGACGCCCTCCGAGCGGAGCTTCTCCAGGGCCGGGTAGCCCTCGCGGAAGGCCTGCTCGGCATGGTCGTCGGGGTCGTGGAGGTAGACGACGTCGACGCGGTCGAGGCCGAGCCGTTCCAGGCTCGCCTCCAGGGTGCGGCGCACGCCGTCGGCGCTGAAGTCCCAGACGCGGCGGAGGGCGGCGGGGACGGCGAAGCCGTTCGCCAGGTCGTCGCCGGTGCCGTCGGCGCCCTCCAGGCGGCGGCCGACCTTCGTGGAGACCGTGTAGGCGGCGCGGTCGTACTCCCGCAGGACCGCTCCCAGGCGCCGTTCGGACAGGCCGAGGCCGTAATGGGGTGCGGTGTCGAAGTAGCGGACGCCCCGCTGCCAGGCGGCCCGTACCGCGTCGTACGCCTGCTCGTCGTCCAGCGGGGTGTAGAGGTTGCCGATCCCCGCGGCGCCGAAGCCCAGCGGGCTGACCCCGACGCCGCTGCGGCCCAGCCGGTTCACCGGCCCGCCGGGCGCAGCCTCAGGCCCTGCATACCGCCGTCGACGGCGAGGGCGGTGCCGGTCGTCGCACCGGAGAGCGGGCTGGCCAGGTAGGCGATGGCGCCCGCCACCTCGGCCGCCGAGACGAGACGGCCGGTGGGCTGGCGGGCCTCCAGGGCGGCGCGCTCGGCGGCGGGGTCGGGGGCCGCGTCCAGCAGCCGGCCGACCCACGGGGTGTCCGCCGTACCGGGGTTGACGCAGTTGACGCGGATACCCTCGCGGACGTGGTCGGCCGCCATGGCCAGGGTCAGGGAGTACACGGCGCCCTTCGTCGCGCTGTACAGGGCGCGCTGCGGAAGGCCCGCGGTGGCGGCGATCGAGCAAGTGTTGACGATGGCCGCACGCCGGGAGCGGCGCAGGTACGGCAGGGCGGCGCGGGCGGCGCGGACCATGCCGAGGACGTTGACGTCGAAGACGTGCCGCCACTCCTCGTCGTCGTTGTCCTCGACGGTGCCCCGGGCGCCGATGCCGGCATTGTTGACCAGGACGTCGAGACCGCCGAGGGCCTCGGCGGCGGCGGCCACGGCCGTACGCACCGAGGTGTCGTCGCTGACGTCGGCCCGGTAGGCCAGGAGCGGCTTCTGCACCGAGGACGGGTCCAGGTCGAGCACGGCGACCTGGGCGCCGCGTCCGGCGAGGAGGTCGCCGGTGGCCCGGCCGATCCCGGAGGCGCCGCCGGTGACCAGGGCCCTGAGGCCCTCGAAGTCGCTCATGCCGCCTGTCCCTTCCGGGTGTCGGGGTCGGCGGCCCAGAAGGTGCCGCCGGGGAAGGTGTACCGCGCGATGGACTCCGGGCGCATGGCGGCCGAGAAGCCGGGCACGGTGGGGGCCGTGTAGTGGCCGTCGCGGATCACCACGGGGGTGAGGAAGTGCTCGTGGAGGTGGTCGACGTACTCGATGACCCGGTCCTCGGTGGTGCCGGAGACGGCCAGGTAGTCGAACATCGACAGGTGCTGGACGAGTTCGCACAGGCCGACCCCGCCGGCGTGCGGGCAGACGGGGACGCCGAACTTGGCGGCGAGCAGCAGGATCGCGAGGTTCTCGTTGACCCCGCCGACGCGGGCCGCGTCGATCTGCACGATGTCGAGTGCGCCCGCCTGGAGCATCTGCTTGAACACGATGCGGTTGTGGACGTGTTCGCCGGTGGCGACCTTGACCGGTGTCACCGCGCGGCGGATCGCCGCGTGGCCGAGGACGTCGTCGGGGCTGGTGGGCTCCTCGATCCAGTACGGGTCGAACTCGGCGAGGGCCTTGGTCCAGGTGATCGCCTCGTCCACGTTCCAGCGCTGGTTGGCGTCGACGGCGAGACGGACGTCCGGTCCGACGACGGCGCGGGCGACCCGGCAGCGTCGTACGTCGTCGTCCAGGTCGGCGCCCACCTTGAGCTTGATCTGCCGGAAGCCGTCGGCGACCGCCTGGGCGGCGAGCCGGGTGAGCTTCTCGTCGTCGTAGCCGAGCCAGCCCGGGGAGGTGGTGTAGGCGGGGAAGCCGCGCTCCAGCAGCCGGGCCCGGCGGTCCGCCGCTCCTTCCCTGCCGCGTCGGAGCAGGTCGAGGGCCTCCTCGGGGGTGAGCGCGTCGGTGATGTAGCGGAAGTCGATCTGGCGGACCAGCCACTGGGGTTCGGCGTCGGCGAGCAGCTGCCACAGCGGCTTGCCGGCCCGGCGGGCGGCGAGGTCCCAGACCGCGTTGACGACGGCCCCGATCGCCATGTGCATCACGCCCTTCTCGGGGCCGAGCCAGCGCAGCTGGCTGTCGGCGATCAGGTCCCGGAAGAGCGAGCCGGGGTCGGCGCAGACCTCCTCGACCGGGCGGCCGAGCACATGGTCCCGCAGCGCGTCGATCGCGGCGACCTGGACGTCGTTGCCCCGCCCGATGGTGAAGGTGAACCCGTGCCCCTCGTGCCCGTCGGCGGCGTCCGTGTGCAGGACGACGTAGGCCGCCGAGTAGTCGGGGTCCGGGTTCATCGCGTCGGAGCCGTCCAGCTCGCGCGAGGTGGGGAAACGGATGTCGTGGGTGTCGACCGCGGTGATGCGGGCGGGGGCCTGGGACACTGAAGTCCTTTCCGTCGGTGGGCGGTCGGGGACCGGGGTTCAGTCCTGGGCCCGGCCCGTCGTCACGCGGGCGATCATGAGGGCGACGAGGATGATCCCGCCGTAGATGGCCTGGATCCAGAACGACGGCACCTGCGCGAGGGTCAGCAGGTTCTGTACGACACCGAGCAGAAGGACGCCGGTGAGGGCGCCGAACATGGTGCCCTTGCCGCCGTCCAGGCTGATGCCGCCGATCACCGCTGCCGCGAACACGGTGAAGATCATGTTGTTGCCCTGGTTGGCGCTGATCGCGCCCACGTATCCGGTCTGCAGGAGGCCGCCCACGGAAGCGAGGACGCCGGCCACCATGAACACCCCGAGCATCACGCGTTCGACGCGGATGCCGGCCGCGCGGGCCGCGTCCGCGTTGCCGCCGATGGCGTACAGGGCGCGGCCGACGCGGTGGTAGCGCAGAACGAGACCGGTGACCGCGAAGGCGAGCGCCGCCAGCCACACGGACATGGGGACGCGCAGGAAGGTAGTGGTGGCGAGCGTGAAGAACGCGTCGGGCATCCCGAACAGCGTTCTGCCCTTGGTGGCGCCGACCAGCAGTCCACGCAGGACGATCAGCATCGCCAGGGTGACGATGAAGGCGTTGAGCTTGAACTTCACCACCAGGATGCCGTTGAAGGCGCCGATCACCGCGCCGACGGCGAGGATCGCGATCAGGGCGAGCGCGGTGGGCCACTCGGTGCCCCAGCCGGACTGGGCGGCGGGCAGGACGAGCAGGGCGCCCACCGCGGGCGCGATACCGACCACCGATTCGAGCGACAGGTCGAACTTCCCGGTGATCAGCACGAGCGACTCCGCGAGCACCACCATCGCCAGGGCCGCGGAGGCGCCGAGGATCGAGATGATGTTGCGCTCGGTGAGGAAGGAGTCGTTGACGAACGCACCCAGCACCATGAGCAGCAACAGGGCGGGAACCAGGGCGAGTTCGCGGGCCCGGCGGAGCAGGACGGCCTTGGCCGAGCGGGTGTCGGGGACCCGGACGGGCGTGAGCGGCGGGGCCTTGGTGTCAGCCATGGTCCACTCCTTCGATGGAGGCGATCAGCTCGTGGTCGTGCCAGCCCGCCGGGTGCTCGGCGACGATCCGGCCGTGGAAGAGGACGAGGACACGGTCGCAGCGCCGCAGGTCGTCGAGTTCGTCGGAGACGACCAGCACGGCGGTGCCGTCCTCGCGGGCGCTGTCCATACGGGCCAGCAGCGACTCCTTGGACTTCACGTCGACGCCCGCGGTGGGGTTGATCAGGACGAGCAGCCGCGGATCGGAGGCCAGGGCGCGGGCCATCACGACCTTCTGTGCGTTGCCGCCGGAGAGGTCGGAGACGGGCTGGTCGGGACCCTCGGCGTGGATGTCGAGGCGAGTGATCAGGTCGGCGGCGACGGCACGTCTGCGCCGGGTGCCGACGAACCCGTACCGGCCCAGGCGGCCGAGGACGCTGAGCGTGGCGTTGTCGCCGATGCTCATCCCGGTCACCAGGCCCTGTTCGTGCCGGTCGCGGGGTACGCAGCCGACACCGGCCCGCAGTGCTGCCTGGACGTTGCCGAACGGGAGGCGACTGCCGTCGAGCCGTGCCGTACCGCTCGTCGGGGTGCGCAGTCCGGCGAGTGACTCGGCCAGCTCGATCTTCCCGCTGCCGCTGGAGCCGGCGAGTCCGACGACCTCGCCGTGGCGGACGGTGAGGTCGATGTCCCGGTAGGACTCCGACGACAGCCCGCGCGCTTCCAGGGCGACCGGCGCGTCGTCGGCCACCGTGTCCCGCACGATCACCGCCTGCTCGGCGACGGTCTCCCCGGCCATGGCCTCCACCAGTGCCGTGTGGGGCAGTTCGGCGACCGGGGCCGTGGTGATCCAGCGGGCGTCGCGCAGCACGGTCACCGTCTGGCAGACCTCGTACACCTCCTGGAGGTGGTGCGAGATGAACAGGAAGGTCACCCCGGAGTCCTGGAGGGCGCGCATCCGGCCGAACAGTCGCTCGATCTCCCGGTTGTCGAGCTGGGCGGTCGGCTCGTCGAGGACGATGAACCGCGCACCGAAGCTCAACGCCCGGGCGATCTCCACCATTTGGCGGTCCTCGACCCGGAGGTCGGCGGTGCGGGCCTCGGGATCGACGTGCACGTCCCAGGTGGCGAGCAGCTCGGCGGCCTCACGCCTGAGCCGGCGCCAGCTGATGAACCCCCGCCGGAGCGGCTGCCGATTGATGAACAGGTTCTCGGCGACCGTCAGCTCCGGGACGACCGTGGGCTTCTGGTACACGCAGGCGACCCTGCGGCGCCAGGCGTCCCGGTCGGCGAGCGCGGGTGCGGGCTCGCCGTCGAAACGTACGGTGCCCTCGTCCGGGGCCTGGAGCCCGGTGAGCACGTTGACGAGCGTGGACTTGCCCGCGCCGTTACGGCCGACCAGTGCGTGGGACGCGCCGGGGTGGACGGTGAGCCGGCCGTCGGCGAGGGCGACCGTGGGGCCGTACCGCTTGACGATGCCCTCGGCTTCAACGAGAGGTGCGCTCATTTGACCGTGTTGCCCCAGAGCTTGGGGTCGTCGACGTTGTCCTTGGTGACCAGGGGCGCGGGCAGCTGGTCCTCGAGGATGCCGCTGGGCAGCTTCACGATGGTCGAACCGTGGTCGGTGGGACCGGGCTCGAACGTCTTCCCCGCCATCGCCGCCTTGATGTAGTACATGCCGTACTGGGCGTAGGCGTCGGCGGGCTGGGAGACGGTGGCGTCGATCTGGCCCTTGCGGATGGCGTCGAACTCCTGCGGGATACCGTCGTTGGAGACGATGGCGATGTGGCCCTTCTGCCCCGCCGTCTTCAGCATGTTCTTCGCCTTCAGGGTCTGCAGCGTAGGCGCGAGGTAGACGCCACCGGCCTGCATGTAGATGCCCTTGATGTCGGGGTTGGCGTTGAGCAGCGTGTCGAGCTTGGCCGCCGCGGTGTCGGACTCCCATTTCGCCGGGATCTCCAGCACCTTGAGCTTCGGGTACTTCTTCTTCGCACAGGCCCGGAAGGCCTCGGAGCGGTCGCGGCCGTTGACCGAGGCGAGGTCGCCCATGATCTGCACGACCTTGCCGCTGGTGACGTGCTGACCGAGGTAGTCGCAGGCCTTCTCGCCGTACGCGACGTTGTCGGCGCGCACCACCATGGCGACCTTGCCCTTGTCGGGTGCGACGTCCACGGCGACGACCGGCACGCCCTTGCGTTCGGCCTGGTCGAGTCCGGCCTGGATGGCGGCGCTGTCCAGGGGGGCGACCACCAGTCCCTTCACACCCTGGTTGAGTTCGTTGTTGATGTCGGTGATCTGCTGCGAGGGGTCGCTGTTGGAGTTGACCGTCTTCAGCGCGTCGACACCCTCGGACGTGGCCATCTTGGGCACATAGTCGTTGTACGACTGCCAGAACGGCGAGGTCAGCAGGGGCAGGATCACCCCGACCTTGCCGGAGCCGCCTCCGCCTCCGGCGCCGGTCGCGCCGGTGTCCTTGGTGCTGCCGCATGCGGTGAGCAGCAGCGAGGCGCAGGCGGCCAGGGCCGCCACGCCGGTGATCCGTGACCTGTTCTGCTTCCTCGCTGTTCTGGCGGGCATCTCGCGGCTCCTCGTCGAGCGTGTTCGAGCAGATGCCTGGATACTTATCAGACCACTCCGGCGCCGGAACACCCTCCGACGCCATATTTTCCGCTCTCCGACGCATAGTGGTCGGACCACTCCCCTGGTTAGACTGCGAGGCACCCAGCGACGGGAGGACGGGCGTGGACGAGGCAGCCCCGCAGAAGGGCACGGTGACCCAGCGCGCCATCGAGCGGATCAAGGCGTTGATCGCCGAGGGGGCGCTGGAGCCGGGTCAGCGTCTGCCCACCGAGCGGGATCTCGCGGCCCAGCTGGGCATCTCCCGCAGCTCGATGCGTGAGGCGATTCGCGCGCTGACGGTCCTGGGCGTCCTGGAGGCCCGGCACGGTTCCGGCATCTACGTCACCGCGCTGGAGGCCGGCGACCTGCTGGAGACCTTCGGCGTGGTCGCCGACCTGTCCCGGGGACCGCGGCTGGTGGAACTCCTGGAGGTGCGCCGGATCCTGGAGTCCACGGCGACCGCGCTCGCCGCGGCCCGCATCACCGACGACCAGCTCGCCGAAGTGGAAAGGCACCTGACGGCGATGAACGCCACCGACGATCCCGAGGAGATCCTCGCCCACGACCTCGCCTTCCACCGCGAGATCGCTGCGGCCGCGGGCAACGAGACGATGGCCGCCATCCTGGAGGGCCTGTCCTCCCGCACCTTCCGGGCCCGCGTCTGGCGCGGCTACCAGGAGGAGGGCGCCTTCACCCGCACCCGCCGCGAACACGCCGCCATCCACCGCGCCCTGTCGGCCCGCGACCCGGAGGCGGCCCGGGCCGCGGCGGCCGCACACGTGGGCGAGGTGGAGGAGTGGCTGCGGGCTCAACTGGGCGGCTAGAGCCTGTCCGGCCATTCCCGTCGTCCGCCCGCAGGGCGGGCCCCGCGGCGTCCGGTGCGTGCGATCTCCCCACCCTGGTCGTCACCGGGCCGGAGAAGCAGGGCCGGCCGGTGTTTGCGGTCACCGGGCGGGTGCGGGTCAGGCGACCCAGCCGGTGGTGATGCCGAGGACCGCGGAGCCGTCCAGGTCGGTGAGCTTGGTGCCCACGAAGCCGCGGGCCCAGTCGGAGGTCTGGAGGCGGAAGGCGGGCTCGTCCGCGGTCAGCGCCTCGATCACCGACTCGGCCGCGCCCTCGGCGGTCTGCGCGCCGTCGAGGAACTGCGCGACCGTGCGGTTCACGTAGGCGTTCAGCTGGGGCGCGTACACCCCGGCACCGGCGACCGCCTCTTCCAGGTCGACGCCGACGTTGGCGACGAACTCGGTGGCCACGGCGCCGGGCTCGATCACCGAGACGGACACGCCGTGCGCCGCGGCCACGGGGGCCAGACTCTCCATGTATCCCTCGACGGCGAACTTGGCCGCGCAGTAGGCCTCGTTGAAGGGCTGTCCGATGACCCCGCCGACGCTGGTCACGGTGATCAGACGGCCTCCGGAGGCACGCAGGTGGGGCAGGGCCGCCTTCGAGACGTTGAGCACGCCGAAGAAGTTGACCTCCATGACCTTGCGGACCTCGGCCACGGACTCGTTCTCCAGGGTGCCGAGATGTCCGGCGCCCGCGTTGTTGACGACGGCGTCCAGGCGTCCGTGGTCGGCGAGCACGCCGTCGATCGCAGACGTGATCGAGGCCTCGTCGGTGACGTCGAGCCGGCGGATGTCGAGCTCCACGCCCGCCTCGGCGGCGGCCTGGCGCAGGGCGTCGGAGCGACTGGGGTCACGCAGTGTGGCGACCGTCGTCCAGCCGGCACGGGCGGCGGAGACGGCTGCGGCGAGGCCGATGCCGGAGGAGGTGCCGGTGATGAGGACGACCTTGGGGGACCGGGAAGACATGAGGGGGCCTTTCGTGGCACGGGGATGTCACACATTTTGGTGCGTGTACACACACCATACTGCATCTGCGTGTGTGTACACGCAACCGCTAAACTGGGGACATGCCGAAGAAGAAGCTCACACAGACGGAGATGCCGGTGGCCGACCACGCCTTCTACGGGCTGGTCTGGGCCGGGACCGTCCTGACGGACCGCCTGGACCGTGCCCTGAGCAAGGCGCACGACCTTCCGGTCTCCTGGTTCGAGGTGCTGCTCTGGCTGGCTTCCAGTCCCGACCCCGTTCCGGCCTCGGTCCTGGGCAACAGCACCATGCTCAGCCGCAGCCAGGTCTCACGCGTCGTCGACTCCCTCCAGAGTCGCGGCCTGGTCACCCGCACCCCCTCGCCCCACGACGCCCGCTCCGTCGAGGTCTCGCTCACCCCCGAGGGCCACCAGCTCTTCGAGGCGGCCGACGCCACCCGCCGCGACTGCCTCGCCCCCGTCTTCACCGACCTGCTCGACCAGGACGACCTGCAAGCGCTCAGCACGGTGTGGCAGAAGCTGAAGGCCGACAAGGACGCGTAGGGCCGACGGACGGCACTACGCGGTTCGCCCGCCCAGGACCACTCCCGCCCGGGTGAGGAGTTCGACGGTCTCGGGATGAGGGCCGGCGAGTGCCCAGTCCAGCGGGGAGCGGCCGGTCCCCCGGTCTTCCCGGAGGTTCGGATCGGCACCGTGCACCAACAGTTCGCGCACCGTTTCGGTGTGCCCCCAGCATGCGGCCGCGCACAACGGCGTCCCCTCGGAGCCGACTCCACTGCTCTCGGTGTCGGGGGAGGCTCCGGCCGCCAGGAGCAGGCGGACGATCTCGGCTTCTCCGTTCACGGATGCCAGGTAGAGGGGGGTGGTGCCCTCGCTGTCACCTTGCTCCGGGTCGACCCCCGACCGCAAGAGCGTCTTCACGCGGGCGGTGTCACCCACCAGGGCTGCTGCGAACAGGTGCCGGGAGAGCTTCTTGCGTCGCCGCTGGTTCATGTGGGGAGAGGTTAGCGATCGGCTCAGCCGGGTGACCAGGACGTAGCCGCACCGTCCCCCGGCCGGCCACCGCCACCCCGGCGATCGTCAGCAGGCCCCCCAACACCTCCACCGGCCGTGGGCGTTCGCCGAGCCAGACGTAGGCGACGGCCGGCGTGGCGGCGGGGACCAGGTTGAGGGCCGCGGTGGCAGCCGTGACCGTGCGGCGGGCCACGGCGTAGCCCCGGACGACGAAGCCGGCGGCGGAGGGCAGGGCGCCCAGGTGGACGGCGGCCAGGAGGGGGCCGGTCGGGGCGTGCAGGGCTGCCCGGAGTGCGGTGGGGGCGAGCGGGAGCAGCAGTACCGTGCCGGCCCACATCGCGTAGGCGGCGACCTCCAGGCCGGTGTACGTGCGCAGCAGCGGCTTGATGCCCAGGTGGTAGGCGGCCTGGGCGCAGGCGGCGGCCACGACCGCCGGGGCGACCGAAGCGACAGCGAGGCGCAGGAAGGACAGCTCGGCGGCGCCGTAACCGCGCAGGGCCACGCGGATCGCGGGGAACGCGGACGCCCACGGCAGCACGGCGGCGGCCAGGGCGAGGAGTGTCCTGTCGGGCTTCACGCCTTCGACTCTGCTCCGCACCGCCTGCCACGAGACGGCCCAACGGGCCTGCGGGGCCGCCGGGTTCGTGCCCCGTCCGGTCGCGGTCGCCGGCGACTTCGCCGTGCTGTGCGCGCTGGCGGCCCGCCGCGCCGGTGTCGCGCTGGTCCCCCGGCTCGCCCTGCCCGACCCCGGCACGCCGGGCCTGAGCGTGCATCCCCTGCCGGTGCCGGTACGGCGCAGCGTGCACGCCGTCCACCGGACCGGGACGGGCGGGCACCCGGGCACCCGGGCACCCGCCACTTCCTCGACCGCCTCGCCGCACTGGCACCTGACAGCGGGTGACGGGCTCAGGCCCGCCGCAACCGCAGCGTCATCAGCTCGAACGGCCGCAGCCGTACGGTGATCCGCTCGCCGTCCCGCACCGGCGGCTCGCCGTCGCCGCCCGGCCGCTCCAGCAGGTCCGTCACGGTGACGTCGCCGACGGCGAAGCCTGCCGTGAGGGTCGCCCGGGTCCGGCCGCCGTGGGCCTCGTGGAAGCGGACCACCACGTCACCGCTGCCGTCGTCGGCGAGCTTCACGGCCGTGACGACGACCGCCTCGTTGTCGACCGTCACCAGCGGGGCGACCTCACCGGCACCGGTCGTGCTGCGCTCGGGCAGGTTGATCCGCCAGCCCTCGCGGACCGCGTCGGCGATCCGGGCGCCGGGGACCAGCGCGTGCCGGAAGCGGTGGACGCCCTGGTCGGTCTCGGGGTCGGGGAAGCGCGGGGCGCGCAGCAGGGACACCCGGACCGTGGTGGTCGTACCGCGATCGCCGTCGGTGCGGACCGTGCGGGTCACGTCGTGGCCGTAGGTGGAGTCGTTGACGACGGCGACGCCCCAGCCGGGTTCCGCCAGGTGCACGAAGCGGTGGTTGCAGGCCTCGAACTTGGCGGCCTCCCAGGAGGTGTTGGTGTGCGTGGGCCGGTGGAAGTGCCCGAACTGGGTTTCCGAGGCGTACCGTTCGGCGTGCAGGTCCAGCGGGAAGGCCAGCTTCAGGAACTTCTCCGTCTCGTGCCAGTCCACCTCGGTGTCGAGCACCAGGCGCCGCTCCCCCGGCGGCAGCGTCAGCACCTGGGTGACCCGGGAGGCACCGAAGGACCGTACGATCCGCACCGAGGCACCGTCCTCACCGGCCGTCACCGCGTCGGCGTCCGTGAGGTCGGTGACCGTGTTCCGGTAGAACTCGTCCACGTCCCAGGCGTCCCACATGTTCGGGAAGTCGGGGTGGAGCTGGAGGAGGTTCGCGGCGGCGCCCGGGGCGATCGTCTCGCGGTCGGCCCGGAGGTCGTGGGCGGAGACGACCAGGCCCCGGGCGTCGATCTCGATCCGCAGCAGACCGTTGTCCAGGACGTGCGCGCCGTCCGGGCGTGCGGTGAGCGTGGTCGCGCCCTCCGTCCGCGGCGTCGCCGCCCCTCCCGCCGGGACGCCGGCACGGGGGTGCGGGGCGGCGTTGAAGGCGAGGGGTGTCTCCCCTTCACCGGCCAGGGCCCGCTGGGCGGCCTCGATGATCCCGGTCAGCTCCGCGGCGATCCGTTCGTACGTCGCCCGCGCCTCCCGGTGCACCCAGGCGATGGACGAGCCGGGCAGGATGTCGTGGAACTGGTGCAGCAGGACCGTCTTCCAGATCCGGTCCAACTCTTCGTGAGGATAGGGGAATCCGGTGCGTACGGCCGCGGTGGCCGCCCACAGTTCGGCCTCGTGCAGCAGGTGTTCGCTGCGGCGGTTGCCCTGCTTGGTCTTGGCCTGGCTGGTGAGGGTGGCGCGGTGCAGCTCCAGGTACAGCTCGCCGACCCAGACCGGCGGTTCGGGGTAGTCGGCCTCGGCCTTCTCGAAGAACGCCCGGGGTGTCTCCCAGACGACCGTCGCCGAGCCTTCGAGGTCGCGCAGCCGGGCCGCCCTGGCGACCATCTCCCGGGTCGTGCCGCCACCTCCGTCGCCCCAGCCGCTGGGCGCGAGGGAGTGCCGGGCCCTGCCCTTGTCCTTGAAGTTCCGGGCCGCGTGGGCGATCTCGCTGCCCTTCATCGAGCAGTTGTAGGTGTCGACGGGCGGGAAGTGCGTGAAGATCCGGGTGCCGTCGATGCCCTCCCACCGGAAGGTGTGGTGCGGGAAGCTGTTCGTCTGCGACCACGAGATCTTCTGCGTCAGCAGCCACTTGGAGCCGGCCGCCCTGATGATCTGCGGCAGCCCGGCGGCGAAGCCGAAGGTGTCGGGCAGCCACGCCTCCTCGTTCTCGATGCCGAACTCGTCCAGGAAGAACCGTTTACCATGGACGAACTGACGGGCCATCGCCTCCGACCCCGGCATGTTGGTGTCCGACTCCACCCACATCCCGCCGGCCGGCACGAACCGCCCCTCGGCCACCGCCTTCTTCACCCGCGCCCACACCTCGGGCCGGTGCTCCTTCACCCAGGCCCACTGCTGCGCCTGCGACATGGCGAAGACGAACTCCGGTTCGTCCTCGACGAGCGCGGTCATGTTGGACGTCGTACGGGCCACCTTGCGCACGGTCTCGCGCAGCGGCCAGAGCCAGGCCGAGTCGATGTGCGCGTGCCCGACGGCGCTGATCCGGTGCGCGGACGGCACGGCCGGGGCAGCCAGCACGCCGGTGAGCTGTGCACGGGCCCGGTCCGCCGTGCCGCCCACGTCCTGGAGGTCGACCAGGTCGAGGGCCCGGTCGACGGCGCGCACGATGTCCCAGCGGCGCGCGGAGTCCACCGGCAGCTCGGCCATCAGCTCGCCCAGCACCTCCAGGTCCAGCACCAGTTGCCACACCGACTCGTCGAACACGGCCAGGTCCATGCGGGTGAGCGTGTACTGCGGCTCGTGCCCGGCGGTGTCCTTGTCGCCGAGCAGGGTGGGCCGGAAGGGGTGGTAGTCGAGGATGACGGGGTTGGAGGCGGCCTCGATGTGCAGGCGCACCTCCTCCCCTCCCTCGACGGGCGCGCCGATGCGCACCCACTGGTTGCGCGGGTTGAGCCCCTTCACCGGGGTGCCGTCGGGCCGGTACACCAGGCCCTCGCACTGGAAACCGGGCATGTTCTCGTCGAAGCCCAGGTCGAGCAGGGCCTCCACGGTCCGGCCCGCCCAGGCCCGGGGCACGGTCCCGGTCACGCGGAACCAGCTGGTGCCCCAGGGGGCACCCCACCGGGCGCCCACCTCGATCGGCGCGGGCTCGGCCGCCAGTCCCTCCGCGACCGGCACCGGCTCCCCCGGCGCGTGCCAGACCGCGACCCGCAGCGGCACGGACTCGGGGTACACGGCGGGACGGATGCGTTCGTCGAGGACGCGCCTGAGGCGGGCTTCGACCAGCTTGCGGTCGTCATGCATGCGGGGTGCTCCCTGCTGGGGGTTCCGGGTGGTTACCAGGTGTGGGCGACGGTCACGGGAGTCGAGGCGTTGTACAGCTCCCCCACCGAGCGCAGTTCGAATCGTGCGGCCGTCTCTCCCTGTGCGGGTTGCAGGCCGGCCACGTAGAACGCGCGCTGGCAGGTGCCGCCGAGGAAGCGGCGGGTGCCGTCGGGCAGGAGGCGGTGCAGCTCGTAGTGGCGCACGGGGCCGGGAGCGGCGCCCCAGGCGAAGCGCAGGTCGCCCCCGGAAGCGGCGGTGATCCGCAGGCCGGTGGGGACGGCGGGGGCCGTGGCGGTGTCGCGTACGGCGAGGCCGCCCAGCCGCCAGCGCACCGGTCCGCCGCCGGGTGCGGTGAGGCGGACGCCGAGGGCGTGGACCGTACCCGGCAGCCCGGTGAGTCGAACCGTCGAGATCTGCCAGGTGTTGACCGAGTTCACAGCCCGGCCTGCCTCGGTGTTGACCGAGTTCACAGGCAGATAGGTGTACGGCGGTGTCGCACCGGCACTGCCCGGCTCGGCGGTGGCGACGGCCAGCTCGATGTTCACAGGGCCGGCGTCGGTCCGGTGCGTCAGCTCGACAACCGTGTTCACAGTGATCGGCAGCCTGGTCGCGTACAGATCCACCACCACGGGTTGATCCGGTTCACCGGCGACCAGCACGCTGCTGCCGCCCCGCCACGCGTCCGCGAAGTCGAAGGAGACGGTCGGCCGCCGCCCCTCCGTCCGGACGACCCACCGCCGGGACGGCAGCCGGTCCTGCAGCCCGAGGTGGTTCCACGCCGCGTCCGAGGTGACGGCCCCGTCCTCGTACCACCGCAGTCCGTGCCCGGTGTTGAACACGCTCGCGAACGGCACCGAGGAAACCGTCGAGCGGTCCGCCACCGACACCGCCGGCGCCCGCCACGGATCACTCCCGTCCGGCCGCGCAGGATCGAGCGACCGCCCGGTCCAGAACCGATCGTCGGCCGCGTGGAAGTCCCCCGGGGTGCGCCCGCCGGAGGGCAGGTGGTTGCGGGTCCACTCGGGCCGGTAGAAGCCGATCGAGGTGATGTGCGCCTTCCCGGTCGGCACCATCGCGTCCCAGTTCACCGACGAGTCGGACCCGTTCGACTCGACGTCGACGCCGGCCCACAACTCGTAGCGGCTGCGCCCCAGTTGCCCGGCCCTCGTGCCCGAGGACGCAAGCGTGGCCGCACTCCAGCGGAAGTCGACGAACATGGCGTCGGCACTCTGGAAGAAGGCCTGGTTCTGGCTGTTCAGCGCGCCCTGCCAGCTGACCGTGCCGTTCACGGTCATCGCGTCGTACCAGGTCACCCGCTGCCCCTTGGCCGCGGCGAGCGTCTTCAGCTCCTTCATGAACCCGAGCATGGCGGTGCCGAGCGCGGTGTTCCCGCCGCCCGTCTCGGCGTTCACGAACCAGCCGTCGAAGCCGTAGGCCGCCGCGACCGCGACGAGTTGCGCGGCGAGCGGGTAGTGCCCGGAGGAGTCCTTCTGGACGAGGTCACGGGTCCACTGCAGCTGACCGCCGTAGGCGGTGGGTGGCAGGAAGATGTTGCCGAGGACGGGGACGCCGTGCCGGTGGGCCGCGTCCACGATCGGCGCGTTCGGCGCCAGGATCAGCCCCTCGCCCGCCGAGCCGCCCCAGAACACCAGCTCGTCCAGGTAGGCCCAGTGGGTGAGGGCGTAGTAGTCGGCCGTGGCGGATCCCTGGGAGGGGTTGGCGGAGGTCGGCCCGAAGGAGACCAGGGACTGGATGCGGGCCTGGCCCGAGCGGGCGGTGGTGTTGGCCGGGGTCGGGGTGAAGCGGGCGGCGAGCGGGACGGATGCGGCGTTGAAGGCGAGGTCGGCGTCGTCGGCCGCGCGCCAGGCCTTCAGACTGCGCCAGGTGATGCCGGCGCCCGGGCTGCCGGAGGGGAAGGAGTCCGGGTACCAGTACGAGGCGTACGGCGGGGCGGCGGCGGCCTTGGGACGAGGGACCGCGAGGGCAGGCGTGGGCAACAGGGCGGCCGCGGCGCCGGCGACGAGGACGGTGCGTCTGGTGGGGTTCACGAGCAAGTGCCTCCTTGTGGGGTGGGGAGAACCTGGTCGGAAGTGACGACCTCGGTGATGCCCCGCGCGGCGAGGTGATCCTTGTCGTCCGCGCGGGTGTCCAGGACGGTGGTGGGGCGGGCCCCGTCGGCGACGAGCCGGAAGAAGGCGTCGAAGACGGGCCCGCCGGGGGCACAGCGGGAGCGGCGGCCGGGATCGGCAGGCACGACGAGGGCGGTACCGCGTACGGCGGGGGTCTCCTGGCGGGTACGGGCCGCCTCGGCCAGGACGCGGGCGATGTCCTTGGGCCGACGGTCGTCGGTCAACAGGCCGAGTCCGTATTCGAGTTCGGGAAAGTCGGCCAGTTCGCGGGACACGTCGTACGAGCACCACCACGTGATGCCCCACAGGTCGGGGCAGTCCCGGACGTTCGCCACGGTCGCCTCGGCGAAGGCCGCCGCGTGCTCGGCGGGCACGAGGGGCGCGGGCGCGCCGACCTCCTGGAGCCACACGGGCCGGTGCGGCTCCTCGGCCCAGGCCTTGCTCAGCTCGACCAGGTAGGCGGCGTGGTGCTCGGCCGGCACGGAGGTGCGGCCGTGGCGCTGGGCGGTGCCGTTGAACACCCAGGAGTGCACGGCGGTGACGGCACCCAGGCGGGCCGAGTGGCCGGGGGTGAAGGGCTGGTCGTCCTGGTACCAGGCGGCGTCGTACGAGGCGTGCAGGTGCAGCCGGTCCGGGGCGCCCTCGGCGCAGGCCGCGAGCAGCCGAGTCAGCCAGCGCTCGGCGTCCCCGGCCGTGATCCGGTCGGGGTCGGGGTGAGGTCCGGCGGCGAACTGGTTGACCTCGTTGCCGATGGTCATGCCGATGAAGTTCGGCCGGTCGGCGAGGGCGGCGGCGAGGGTGCGCAGGTAGGCGGCCTGTCCGTCGATCACGTCCGGGTCGGTGAAGAGGTTGCGCCGGTGCCAGGTGCGGGTCCAGGCGGGCAGGAAGTCGAAGCTGCTCAAGTGACCTTGCAGGCCGTCGACGTTGACGTCCAGACCGCGTTCGGCGGCCGCGTCCGCCAGGGCCACGAGCTGGTCGACGGCGCGCGGGCGGATCAGGGTGCGGTTCGGCTGGAAGTAGGGCCACAGCGGGAAGACCCTGATGTGGTCCAGGCCGAGGGCGGCGAGTGCGTCGAGGTCGGCGCGTACGGAGTCGAGGTCGAAGTCGAGCCAGTGGTGGAACCACCCTTCGCTGGGCGTGTAGTTGACGCCGAAGCGCACGGCAGGAGGCATACGGGGTGTCCTTGCGCGGGGGGACCGGGACTCGGCCGGGGTACGGAACCGGGGACTCAGCCCTTGACGGCGCCCTCGCCGACCCCGCGGAAGAAGTACCGCTGGAGGCAGGCGAAGAGGGCGATGAGCGGGGCCACGGCGATGACGGTGCCGGCGGCGACCAGGCGTTCGTCGTTGGCGAAGGTGCCGTGCAGATAGTTGAGGCCGATGGTCAGAGTGAACTTGTCGGGGTCGCTGAGCACGATCAGTGGCCACAGGAAGTCGTCCCAGGCACCCATGAAGGCGAAGATCGCGACGACGGCGAGGGTGCCCTTCACCGACGGCAGCGCGATGCGCCAGAACCGCTGCCAGACGTCGGCGCCGTCGACGTAGGCGGCCTCCTCGATCTCGTACGGCAGGTTCCGGAAGGCGTTGCGCATCAGCAGCACGTTCATGGCACCGATGGAACCGGGCAGCACGACCCCGATGAGGGTGTTGTTCAGGCCGAGTTCCCGCATGGTCGTGAACTGGGCGATGATGATGCCCTCCACGGGCACCAGCATCGCCAGCACGAAGACCAGCGTGGCCACACCCCGGCCGCGGTAGCGCAGCCGGGCCAGGGCGTACCCGGCGAGTGCCGACCCCACGCAGTTGGTCACGACGCTGGCGCTCGCGACCTTCAGCGAGTTCAGGGCGTAGTCCCACACGGGGATGGTGCGGGAGACCCGCTCGTAGTTGTGCAGGGTGGGACGGCTGGGCAGGAAGGCCGGCGGCGAGCTGAAGATGTCCTCGGTCGGGCCCTTGAGCGAGGTGGACAGCTGCCACAGGAACGGGCCGACGGTGAGCGCCAGTACGGTGAGCAACAGCGCATAGCGCAGGACCAGCTCCCCCGCCCGGATCCGGCGGCCGTGCTCGTCGGTGACACGGCGCTGGCGGACCACCGGCTCCTGGCGGGGCCGCACCTTCTCCAGGACGCTCATGACTCCTCCCTCCGGTCGGCGCGCAGGACGAGCAGCATCAGCGCGACGGTGACGACGAACACGACGACGGAGAGGGCGGAGGCATAGCCGACGCGGCCGGTCAGGCCGGTGCCGGTGCGCTGGACGAGCATGACGAGCGTGGTGTCCTCGCCGGCCGGGCCGCCGTTCGGGCCCGCCATCAGGTACACCTCGGAGAACACCTTGAAGGCGGCGACCGAGGACAGCGCGGCGACGAGCACCATGGTGGAGCGCACGGCGGGCACGGTGACCGTCAGGAAGCGGCGGACCGGTCCGGCGCCGTCCACGGCCGCGGCCTCGTGCAGCTCGCGCGGTACGTTCGCCAGCGCGGCCAGATAGATGATCATGTAGTAGCCGAGACCCTTCCACACCGTCACGGCCATGGCGCTCAGCAGGAGCAGCCACTGGTCGCTGAGGAACCCGACGCGTCCGATCCCGACCGTCTCCAGCAGGGAGTTGACCAGGCCGCGTTCGTCCAGCAGCCACACCCAGATCAGCCCGACGACCACGATGGAGGCGACGACCGGGGTGTAGAAGGCGGACCGGAAGAAGGTGATGCCGGGGATGTTCTTCTGCACCAGCAGTGCGAGCAGCAGCGGCAGGATCACCAGGGCCGGGACGACACCGGCGATGTACAGCGTGCTGTTGCGCAGGCCGGTCCAGAACATGTCGTCGTGGAGCAGCTCGCGGAAGTTGGCGAGCCCGACGAAACGGCCCGGGATCAGGGTGCGGCGGTCGGTGAAGGAGTTCACCACGGTCGACACGAACGGGTACAGCACGAAGGCGCCGGTGATCAGCAGCCCGGGGGCGGCGAACAGCCAGGGACTGGTGGGCAGTTGCCGCCGCACCCGGGACGGAGCGGTGGGAGTGGCCATGACCGGTCAGCCCTGCTGCTTCAGGAGCTGGTCGCAGGCCTTGACAGCGTTGTCGAGCGCCGCCTCGGGGCTCTCCTTGCCCTGCAGGGCCTTGGCGACCTCGTTGCGCAGCGCGGTCTTCATCTGCTCGCTGAACAGCACCGGCGTGTAGTTGACGGCGTTCTTCAGGGACTTGGCGGCGGCGATGCGCACGCGCGTCTCGTCGGTGCCGTCCTCCTTGGTGAAGTACGGGTCGTCGAGTGAGCCGGCGGTGCTCGGGAAGATGGCGACCTTCTTGGCGAAGGACATCTGGTTCCGCGCGTCGGTGACGAAGTGGGCGAAGGCGACCGCGGCCGGGGTGTGCCTGGTACGGGAGTTGACCATCACGCCCATCACGTACATGTTGACGTGCCCGGTGCTGGTGATCTGGTCGGTGATCCCGATGTTCCGGTACAGGTTGGGCGCCTGCTTCTTGAAGTTGCCGAGGTCGAGTGCGCTGCCGGGGTTCATGGCGACGGCCCCGGTGAGGAACTTCTTCCCGGAGGACTCCGGAGTGGCGGTCAGCGCCTGCGGGTCGAGCGCCTTCGCGTCATACAACTCCTTGTATTTGGTGAGGAGTTGTACTCCCTTGGCGTCGTTGAAGGCGAACCCGGTCCCCTCCTTGTTCATCAGCTGGACGCCGTACCGTCCGAAGTCCTCGACGGTGGGCACGTTGGCGAGCGTGGCGACTCTGCCGTCGCTCTTCTTCGCCAGCTGCACGGCGTCGGCGAAGAGCTCGTCGTACGTCTTCGGCGGGGTGCTCGGATCGAGTCCGGCTTCTTTGAACAGGGCCTTGTTGTAGAACAGCGGCCCGGTGTTCAGGTACCACGGGAAGGCGTACGTGCCGCTCAGACCCGGCACCTCATGGCTGGCCCAGGCACCATCCAGATACTCGGACTTGTAGGTGCTCGCGGCCTTGTCGAGGTCCAGGGCGAGGCCGGCCTTGGCGAGCGGGGCGACGAGGTCAGGGGAGACGTTGACGACGTCGGGCAGGGTGCCGCCGGCCGCGTCCGCGCTGATCTTGTCGGCGTAGCCCTCGGCGGGCTGGTCGAGCCACTTCACATGGGTGCCGGGGTACTTCTTCTCGAAGTCCGCGATCAGGCCCTCGAAGTACGGCTTGAAGTTGGCGCGCAGGTTCCAGGTCTGGAAGGTGATGTCGCCCTCGACCTTGCCCGAGGCGTCGGTCGAGCCGCCGTCGTCCCCGCCCGAGCCGCAGGCGCTCAGCGGCAGGAGGAGGGCGACGGCAGCGGCGGCGAAGGTTCTGCGGGAGATGCGCACGGCGGCTGGGCTCCTTTGCAGGGGGATGTGGCAGAAGCTGCCGGGCCAGACTGTGCACACCGTTTCCGGGACGCGTCAATGGATTCGACCCAGCTAAAGTCATTAGTGACTCAAAACCCCTGCTCACAGCGGTACATGCGCCCTATTGCCATGGATCACTAATGCGCTTTAGGGTAAGTACACTCAAGCGCATTAGCAGTTGGCCGGGACGGGACCGTACGGAATGGGAGCCCAGCGTTGCCGGAGAAGCGATCACCCGCGCGCCGACCGACGATGAAGGACATCGCACGGCGCGCCGGGGTCTCCGAGAGTGCGGTCTCCTTCGCCCTCAACGGCCGCCCCGGCGTCTCCGAGGCGACCCGCGCCCGGGTCCGCCGGGTCGCCGAGCAGCTCGGCTGGCGCCCCAGCACGGCGGCCCGCGCCCTCTCCGGCGAGGGGGTGGCCACGGTCGGCTTCGTGCTGGCCCGCCCGGCGGAGACGCTGGGCGTCGACTCCTTCTTCCTGCAACTCGTCTCCGGCATCCAGGAAGTGCTCGCCGAACGCCACTTGGGCCTCCTCTTCCAGGTGGCGGAGGACGTGGCCGACGAATGCGCGGTCTACCGGCGCTGGTGGGCGGAGCACCGAGTGGACGGCGTGCTGGTGGTCGACCCGCGCGCCGAGGACCCGCGCCCCGACCTGCTGGACGAACTCGGCCTGCCGGCCGTGGTCATCGGCGGCGCACCCGATGTGCGCCACCCCGGTCTGTCCACGGTCTGGGCGGACGACGCGGGCGCGATGGCGTCCGTGGTGGACGAGCTGACGGCCCTCGGCCATCGCCGGATCGTGCACATCGCGGGGCTGCCCGGCCTGGCGCACACCCAGCGCCGTATCGCCACGCTGCGCGCGGAGGCGGAGCGTCGCGGCCTCACGGAGGTCCGCTCGGTGACCACCGACTACTCCGACACGGAGGGTGCCGCGGTCACCCGCCGCGTGCTCGACGGCGCCCCTCCCCCGACCGCGCTGATCTACGACAACGACGTGATGGCCGTGGCGGGGCTCGCGGCGGCGGCCGAACTCGGGTTCCGCGTCCCACAGGACGTGTCGGTCGTGTCCTGGGAGGACTCGGCGCTGTGCCGCATGGTCACACCCCGGCTGTCCGCGCTCTCCCGTGACAGCGCCGAGTTCGGCCGGACGGCGGCCCGCGAACTGATGTCCCTGCTGGACGGGTCCGCGGCCCGCGCGGTGGGGGTGCCGGTACCGCGGCTCACCGGGCGGGGCAGCACGGGGGCGGCGGCTCTCCCGCGCACCGACTCGCCCGGACGACAGCCGACTTAGGCCGGCCGAGTGAACGTGACGTGTTCGGGAACCTGGTAGCCGGGGACAGGGTCGCCGTAGATGAGCCGGAAGCCCTGCGGGTTCACCAGGGCCCAGGCCCGGAAGGCGTTGGCCCATGTCTCGATCCGGACGGCGGGATCCGTGGATCGCCCCCGGCGAGCACACCGGGCGTTTCGGGGTCGGCCGTGACCAGCCTGTTGTGGACGCTGACGGCCACAGCCGCATCTCGGTGGAGGATGCGGCCATGGCCTTGATCGACGAAGCGGAGCTGCCTCGCTTCGTCCAGCGTCGCTTCACCATCGGCTACTGAAAGCCACAGCCCAGATCCCCGTGGGGGAGCTCGTGAACTCCCCCACGGACAGGGCGATGCCTGCCTGAGCCAACCCGGTCGACCGGACCTTGTTGACATTACATACGGTCGACCGCATGCTTTAATGGTGACTTCGACATCCTTCACCGAGGAGACCGACCCGTTCTGCCTGGCCCCGGTCGATGCTGCGGCGCTGCTGTTCGATGCCCCCTGGCAGCGCTACGCCGTGATCGGGGACAGCCTCTCCGCAGGGACGGGAGACAAGAGCGCCGGCTACGGGAACCAGGGCTGGTCCGATCGATTCGCGCACATCCTGCGGCAGGTGCGGCCCGATCTGGCCTACCTGAACACGGCGGTGACCGGCGCCACGACGGTCGACACCCTCGACCACCAGATCGACGCGATGCGGGACTTCGCCCCGGACCTGCTGCACGTCCCGTGCGGCGCCAACGACCTCCTGCGCCGCTCACCGGACTTCGGGAAGATCGAGCAGGACATGCGCAAGATGTACGACCTGGCGGCCGAGACGGGTGCGCAGCTCACGACGTTCACCCTGGGGCGCTCCTACGTCGTGCCGGTCTTCCCCGACTGGACGGAGCGCGCGCTCACCCTGAACGACCTCACACGCACCCTTGCCGACGAGTACGACGTCGCCGTCGTCGACATGTGGGATCACCCCGTCAACTCCCGGGAGAACCTGCTGAGTGCGGATCGCATCCACTTCTCCACGTCGGGCCAGGCCGTCATGGCGAGCGAGATGGTCAGGGCGCTGGCCGCCAACCTGGTCCGCCGCACGCCCTGAACGCCGTCTTCCGCCGCACGTCGCACGTCGCACGTCGCACGTCGCACGTCGCACGTCGCACGTCGCACGTCGCACGTCGCACGTCGCACGTCGCACGTCCGCATACAAGAGGTACGATCGACCGTATGGTCACTGGGGCGCGAACGTTCGTCACGCGGGCAGACGCGGTGTCGATCACTGACAAGCGCCTGCTCAAAGGGGCACGGGCACGCGAGACCGCACTGCGGCGCGCCGTCGACATCGCCTCCCTCGACGGGCTGGACGACGTGAGCTTCGGTCGTCTCGCGACCGATACGGGCATGAGCAAGGCGGGCATCCAGACCCTCTTCAGGTCCAAGGAAGTGCTCCAGCTCGCGACCATCGATTATGCGCGCGAAATGTTCATCGACGCGGTCGTCCGCCCGGCGAGGGAAGCGGCTCCCGGAGTCGACCGGATGCGCTCTCTGATCGAGCACTGGATCGATTACGCCACAACCCCGCTGTTCGAAGGCGGCTGCTTCCGCGTCGCGAACATCGCCCGTTTCGACAGCAAGCCGGGAGCGATCCGCGACGCCCTGTTCCGCAATCAGCAGGAATGGCTCGACACCATCGGGAAGGAATTGCGGAACGCCGTCGAATCCCACGAGATCGCGGAACTCGACGTCGACCTCGCGGTCTTCCAGATCGATTCCGTCCTCTGCGCGGCCAACACGGCTCTGCGCCTCGGAGACGAAGACGTCATCGCCAAGGTTCGCCGCACCGTGGAAAATCTCCTGAAAACGGCCTGAACACCCCACGCGCCGGGCCGTTCGGCGCAAGAGGTGCCGGCGCCTCCCGGGACTCGCTCCCCGGAGGCGCCGGCACCTGCTGCACGTCGTCACGCCTTCGTCGGCGGCGCCTTCGGCAGGAGGAACACCAGCAGGGTGGCGAGCGCCGCGATGGCGCAGGTCGTCAGGGACGTCAGCGCGAAAGCGTGTCCCGCCGCGTGCACCTTGTCGCCCGAGGCGGCGCCTGTCTGGAAGGAGTCGAAGAACACCGCTCCGACGACCGCCACGCCCAGCGCCGCGCCGACCTGCTGGGCGGTGGACAGCGAGCCCGCGGCCATGCCGGCGGACTGCGGATCGATCCGCGCGAGGACCGTATTGAGCAGCGGAGTGATCAGCAACCCGCCGCCCACGCACTGCAGCATCAGGGTCGGGATGACGACCAGGGGCGTCAGACGCGGCCCGGACAGCAGAACCAGAGCGGTCGTCAGATAGCCGACCGTCAGGACGACCGCACCGACCTCCAGTACACGGCGTCCGTACTTAGGGACGATCCGTCCGGCGATCAGGCTGCAGACGAAGAAGGTCACCGCCGCCGGCGTGTAGACCAGCCCGGAACCGAGGGCCGACATGCCGAGCCCGTCCTGCATCGAGACGGCCAGCGACAGGTAGTACGAGGTCAGAAGCGCATACACGGCGAGGACGAGGACGATGCCGAGCGAGAACGAGCGCTGCGCGAAGAGCGACAGCTTGATCAGCGGCTCACCACCGCGCCGGTCGACCGCTCGCTCCAGCGCGATGAAGAGCGCGAACGCCACCGCGCTGCCCGCGAAACACGCCCATGTCCACCAGGGCCAACCCGCGTCCCGCCCCTGGATGAGCGGGTAGGTGAGCAGCAGCAGGGCCGCACTGAGGGTCAGAACGCCGGGCACGTCGAGCTTGCGGGTCTGCTCGGCCCGCGACTCCGGTACGTACTTGAGGGCCAGCAGGATCGTGACGATGCCGATGGGGATGTTCACCCAGAACACCGAGCGCCAGTCGGAACCGAAGAGGTTGGCGCCGATCAGGAGGCCACCGACCAGCTGACCGCCAACCGAAGCCATGCCCATGACAACACCGAGGACACCGAAGACACGGTGCCGGTTCTGCGCCGAGACCGTCAGCGCGATGACGGCGAAGACCTGCGGAACCATCAGGGCCGCGCCGAGGCCCTGGACGATGCGGGCACCGATGAGCACGCCCGGATCGCCCACCACGGCACAGGCGGTGGACGAGAGCGTGAAGACCGCCGTCCCGATGACGAAGACGCGCTTGCGCCCGTACAGATCCGCGAGCCGGCCGCCGGTGATCATGAAGACCGCGTAGCTCAACTGGTAGCCGGCGAGGACCCATTGGAGCTCGCTCGCCGTTGCCTCGAGATCGGTCTGGATGGCCGGGCCGGCCACGACGACGATGAACGAGTCCAGGATCGCCATGAACATACCGATCATGACGGTCGACAGCGCGGCCCAAGGCACCGCATCCCCTGGATCCGGCTGCGCGCTGGGCGCCGCCTTCAGTGTGTGGCTGGCATTCGACACGTGAGGTATCCCTTTCGCGGCAAGGCGCACTGGCTCAGCGACCCCGAGTCACGAATCAAGAATACGCACGACCGTATGCTTACTTCAATCGGTTATCTTTCCGACCAGCGCGGGAGGTGCGCCCAGAGCCTCCGTCAGGTCCCGGACGCACCGCTCGTCCGAGAGGTTCAGGACCGCCACTCCACCTTGAACACCCACGCGTACCGGCCCGCCTTCCGGGCCGCCTCCGGTACGTCGACGACCAGGGATCCGCCCGTGACGGTCCAGGTCAGAGGACGGTCGTGACCGAGCATGGTCACCTTGTCCCCGGGCCGCACGGGCACCGGCGCCGCCACGATCAGCTTCGCGCCGGGCCGGGCGAGGGAGTGGATGTAGAAGGCCTCGTCCGGGCGGACCGTGAAGCGCAGGTCCTCCCCGAGCTGTGCCGTCCGCGACCAGTACGTGGTGTCGTACACCGCTTCCCCGTTGACCTTCAGCCAGTCGCCCGTCTCGCGCAGCCGCCGCTGCATGATCTCGGGGATCGTGCCGTCCGCGCGCGGGCCGATGTCCAGGAGGAAGTTGCCGTTCTTCGAGACGATGTCGACCAGGCTGTGCACGACCTCCTCGGCGGTCATGTAGGCGGAGTCGGGGGTGGCCTGGTTGTAGCCGTAGCTGAAGGGGTCGAGGCCCCGGCTGGACTCCCACTTGGCGACGACGGTGTTGTCGTACGTCGTGTACTCGGGGGTCGTGTAGTCGTGGAAGTCGATGCCGGAGCGGTTGTTGACGGTGACGTCGACCGGGCGGGCACGGTTCTTGGCGTGGTTGAAGTACTCGGCGAGCACGTGGAGGCTGTCGTTCGCGCCGCCGATGTCGCACCAGATGATCTCGGGGTCGTAGCCGTGGATCAGTTCGAGCATCTGCGGTGCCTGGTAGTCGCGGACGTAGTCCTTGCCGGCCGCGTAGCCGGTGTACGAGACCGGCTGGAGGGTGTAGGGATTGCGCGGGGCGTGGCCCATCCACGGGTCGTCCGGGTTGAACCACTCGGGCATGGAGAAGTAGAGACCGCGGTGGAGTTCCGGGGCGTAGCGGCGGGACGCCTCGAAGAGGTCCTTGACCAGGTCCCGTTTAGGGCCCATTTTCACCGCGTTGCGCTCGGAGACCTTGGTGTCCCACAGGGCGAAGCCCTCGTGATGCTTGGAGGTCAGGACGTGGTACTGGGCGCCCGCGTCACGGAACAGCTCCACCCAGGCCCGCGGGTCGAACCGCTCGGCGGTGAAGCGGGGGATGAAGTCGTCGTAGGCGAAGTCCTCGCCATAGGTGTCCCGGTGGTAGGCATGGACCGCGTTGGCGGGGTCCTGCATGTGGTTCCAGTACCACTCCGCGTACTGCTTGCCGACCGGCGACCAGGCGGGCACCGAGTAGACGCCCCAGTGGATGAAGATCCCGAACTTGGCTCCCTGGAACCAGTACGGCGCCTGGTGGGCGGAGAGGGAGACCCCGGTGGGTGCGTAGTCGGCGGTGCCGAGGGCCAGCGGGGCCCTGCCCGAGGCTGCTCGGGTGCCTCGGCCGGTGACCGTGACCGTGCCGTCCCGCCGGGTGCCCGGCGGGGTGCCCGGGCGGTTGCGGATGCCGATGCGGACGCGGGTCTGTTCGCCGGGGTCGAGGCGGCGGATGCGGGCGGGCTGGACCGTGCGGGCGCCCGGGACGTCGACCGCCACCGAGACGCCGTCCGCGGCCAGCACGGCGACCGTGCCCGCATTGACGACGGTCGCCTCCACGCTCTGCGCGCCGGACGGTTCCAGCAGGGAGGGGGTGGAGTGCGGGGCCCGCAGGGCCAACGCCCTTCCGGTGGCGGCTGGTTGAAGGGTGAGGGCGAAGACGTGCAGGGACGCCTTGTTCGCCTCGGCCGGGTTGGTGACGGGAAGTGTGACGGCGACCGCCTCCCGGCTCGGGTCGAGCCACACCTCCCCGACGCCGATGCCGACGCTGTGCTCGTCCCTGCTGCCGTCCGGCCGGTAGCGGTACGGCGCCGACAGCGGGCCGCCGGCCGCGTACCAGTCGGAGCCGCCCAGGCCGGCGGTGGTGGTCGTGCCGTCGGCGTAGTGGACGGTGGCCTTGCCGGAGGCGTTGCCGTAGCTGGCGGCGGTGAGGAAGAACGCCGACAGGTAGTGGCCCTGGGGGAGGTCGAGGCGCTGGCCGAGGGCGACGACGTTGTTGCGGGCGCCGGCGGTCGAGGCGGGGAAGAGGAAGGGCACGCCGTCGACCTCGACCCGGCCGGCGGGCAGTTCCTCGCCGGGGAAGGTGTAGCCGGATCCGTCGAAGTCGCCCCCACGGGCGGAGGCGGTGTCGATGCCGTCGTTGTCGTGGAAGGCGTCCAGCGGGACGGCCACCGGGTCGGGGACGGCGGACCACGGTCCCCGGCGCTCGGCGGCCTGTGCGGGGGCGCCTGCGGTGAGCGGGAGGGCGGCCGCGGCGGTCACACCCGCCGCCGCGCCCAGGACCAGTCGTCTGGGATACGTGCTCATGAGCGGCTCCCCTACCCGTCGATTCATCGGACCTCTGATGATTGTGCTGAGGCTGTGAGCATGTCAACGGGCCTGCAGGCGCCACCGTTCAGGCCATTGATCGGATGACCGATCGGGCGGCGGACATCGACCTCTCGACGCGCCACGCCCGACCGTGCACAGTTCTCCGTACGCACCCGATTGATACCGACGAGTAGCCAAGGAGTGCCCGTGAGCAGCTGGGCCGGCCGGACCGCCGCAGAGATCGCCGCCGCCGTACGCGAGAAAGAGGTCACACCACGGGAGGTGGTGGCGGAACACCTCGCGCGGATCGAGCGGCTCGCCGGACGGGTCGGGGCGTTCCGTACGGTCCGGGCGGAAGCGGCACTCGCGGAGGCGGACGCGGTCGGCTCCCGCGCCGATCTGGCAGAACTGCCGCTCGCCGGTGTGCCGGTGGCGGTGAAGGACAATCTGGCGGTACGCGGCGAGTCCCACCGCAACGGCTCGGCCGCGACACCGGACACCCCGGCCGCCGAGGACCATGTGACGGTGGCCCGGCTCCGGGCGGCCGGTGCCGTGGTCGTGGGTCTGACGAACGTGCCCGAGCTGTGCGTCTTCGGCACCACGGAGGGTGTGTACGGCACCGCGCGCAATCCGTGGGACACCTCGCGCACGGCGGGCGGCTCCTCCGGTGGCAGCGCGGCGGCGGTCGCCGCGGGTCTGGTGCCGCTCGCGCTCGGCAACGACGGCATGGGCTCGCTGCGCATCCCGGCGGCCAACTGCGGGCTGGTCACGCTGAAGCCGGGGCACGGGGTGGTGCCGGCGGGGATCGGCAACGGCGACTGGTTCGGGATGTCGGAGAACGGTCCGCTGGCGACGACGGTCGAGGACCTGCGCCTGATGCTGTCGGTCCTGGCGGACACCGAGTTCGTCCGGCGCGAGGAGCGGACGCCGCTCAGGATCGCCGCCGCCGTGCGCAGCCCCCTCACCGGCGTCAGCGTGAGCAAGCCGTATACGACCGCGGTCCGGCAGGCGGCCGGGGTCCTGACCAAGGCCGGGCACCGGGTCCGGCGGGCCGAGCCTCCCTATCCGCTCTCGCTGGGCGTCACCTCGCTCCAGCACTGGACGGCGGGTACGGCGGTGGACGCGGAGGGCCTGGACCCGGCGCGGCTGGCCCGGCGGACCCGGGTGCACGCGGCCGTGGGCCGCCGCTTCCTCCCCTCGGTGCGCTCCGGCGACCAGCGCGACCGTCTCCGCGCCCGGCTGACCCCGTTCTTCACCGAGCACGACGTCCTGCTCACCGCGGCCCTCGCCCGCCGCTCCCCCCAGGCCGCCCCCTGGCACGAGCGCGGCTGGCTGCGCAACATCCTGGCCAACAGTGCCTATTCACCCTTCACCCCGCCGTGGAACCTGACCGGCTGGCCCGCCATGTCGGTCCCCTTCGGCGCCCTCCCCTCGGGCGCCCCCTGCGCCGTACAACTGGTCGGGCGCCCGGGCACGGAGGACGACCTGCTGACCCTGGCGGAGGAACTGGAGACCCGGCAGCCGTGGCAGCGGACGGCGCCTCTGGCGGATCAGGGGTAGCGGCCCTCGCGATCCCGACGTGTGCCGTGGTCGTCCCGTCACACCTCGGCGGCGGCGACGATCCGGTGCCGGAAAGGCCAGAGCCGCGGCCGGTCCTCGGCCGCGGCTTCTCTGATCAGCATGGGCGTGGATCTGCCACGCCCATGTCTGCGGTGATCGCGACGGTCCGGCCCGGAGGGTCAGTCCACGCTGGGCAGGATGTGAGGTTCGGCGAGGTCGTCCTCGTACCCCGCGAGGCGGATCGGTGCGGACCGGGCCCACACGTCGAGGCTGCCGAGTTCTCCGGGCCGGCGGCCCCCGCGCTCCGCGCGTTCCTTGGGGCGTTCGTCGCGATTCGTCTTCTCCGGTGTCACCGCGCACTCCTTATGTGTCGGGTCACCCTCGGGGCATACCGGACAGTCTGCGCTCCGGCACTCGTCGCCCGCTCGGGTCTGGATGGAAGGCCAGTCGGACGCGGTGGCGCCGGTACGGACGAGGGGTGTGGGTGGGACCCCGTGCTGCTGCCCGTCCCCTCCAGATTAACCAAATGAGCGGACGTCCGCTCGATAGGGAGTGCAAACAAGGTGTAACTATCGGAAGTCATGTGACCCCCCAATGCACCTCAATATGCCGCTATTTGTCATAAAGTGCATCACTCGGCCGCCGGAGCGATTCACCCACTCGGCGTACACACGGCGCAGTTCAGGTGCCGTTGGCCGGGTCGCAAGCTCGCCATGATCTGGTGAAGAGCGGCAACGGCTGTCCCGCGGAAGGACTGACGCATGGAGCTGCGCAGCGTCGAGGAGCTGATGGATCTGCTGAACGCCGGCCGGCACCAGCACGCGCTGCGAACCGCCGCGCTGCTGCGTCGCAGCCGCCCCGCCGACAAGGAGCTCCAGGTGGCCGGGCTGGTCCACGGCATCGGGCCGGTGCTGGGCCCGGCCGACGAGGCGGGACGGGCCCGGGGCGCGGCCGAGGCGGTGCGCCCGCTGCTCGGCGAGCGGGTGTTCCGGCTGGTGCGCGGGGACTGCGATCCCGCCGGCGCCGCCGACGACGATCTGCTGCGGCTGCGGCACGCCGCCGAGGAGGGCCGCACCGCAGGCTTCGACGCCGGCATCCTGGAGGACTGGCGCACCGTGCTGGAGCTGATCGCGGCCCGGAACTCGCGGCTCGGCGCCGTCGACTGAGCACGCCGGCACGGCCACACCCCTGTCGCCTGACGGTCCGTCATGAGACGGTACGGCGATGACCTCGTCGTACGGGCTCAGGGGCAGGGCCGCCGTCGTCACCGGCGGGACGCGCGGCATCGGGCGTGCCGTCGCCGGGGCACTGGCCTCGGCCGGAGCGCTGGTGTGCGTGACCGCGCGCGATGCCGCCGAGGTGCGGCGCACGGCCGCCGAGCTGGGAGGGATCGGGCTGGCCGGGAGCGTGGCCGACCCGGGGCATCCCGAGGAGCTGATCCAACTCGCGCTGCGCGAGTTCGGGCGACTGGACGTCCTCGTCAACAACGCGGCGACCAACCGGCCCTACGGTCCGCTGATGGAGGCCGGCGCGGACGTGTGGCGGGAAGCGTTCGCGATCAACGTCGAGGCACCCCTGCGACTGGTGCAGTGCGCCTGGCGGGGGTGGATGCGGGAGCACGGCGGGGCCGTCGTCAACGTGTGCACGGAGGGCACCGGGCATGTGGGGCCCCAGGTCGGCGCGTACGGCACCACCAAGGCGGCACTCCTGCATCTCACCCGGCAGCTCGCGGGTGAACTCGCGCCGGGAGTGCGGGTCAACTCCGTCTCCCCCGGACTCGTCCGCACCGAGATGGCCCGGTTCGTGTGGGAGCCGGGCGAGGCGGAGGTGGCGGCGGGGCTGCCGCTCGGACGGATCGGGGAGCCGGAGGACGTGGCGCGGGCCGTGGTGTGGCTCGTCTCGGACGCCGCCGAGTGGATCACCGGCGCCGATCTGCTGGTCGACGGCGGAACCCGGGTACGGGCCGCATCCGCCGTGGGCGCCTACGCCGTTCACGAACGGCTGCGCCAGGTGCCCGAGATCTAGTCGGTGACGCGGCCCGGCCCCCGAAGGGCCGACAGCCCCATGGGGACTGTGAGAGGAGTTCAACCACGAAGAACGCGTCACCTGCGCACCGGGCACTCCGGCACGACCATCGGAGCGTAGATCACCGGCGGCCCGTCGGACCACCGGTTTCCGCTTTTCCGCCTACCACTTGCCGGGCGCGTAGTCCTTCATGAAGACGCCGTACAGGTCCTCGCCCTCCTCACCGCGCACGATCGGGTCGTAGACGCGGGCCGCGCCGTCCACCAGGTCGAGCGGTGCGTGGAAGCCGGCCTCGGCGAGCCGCAGCTTGTCGTAGTGCGGGCGCTCGTCGGTGATCCAGCCGGTGTCGACCGAAGTCATGAGGATGCCGTCGGTCTGGAACATCTCCTGGCCGCTGGTCCGCGTCACCATGTTCATCGCGGCCTTGGCGGCGTTGGTGTTCGGATGGCCCGCGCCCTTGTAGCCGCGGCCGAAGACGCCTTCCATCGCCGAGACGTTCACGACGTACGCGCGTCCGCTCGTCGCCTTCCCCGCGGCATCGGCCATCGCCGGGCGGAGCTTGCTGATCAGGATGAACGGCGCCGTGTAGTTGCAGAGCTGGGTCTCGAGCAGCTCCACCGGGGAGATCTGCTCGATCGTCTGCACCCAGGTGTTGGTGTCGACGACGTCGGGCACCAGACCGCCCGCGTCGATGGCCGTGCCGTCGAGGTGCCGGGCGACGCTGGCGTTGCCCGCGACCAGGGCGAGGTCGGCGACCTGCTGCGCGTCGAGTCCGCTGGTGCCGGCCGGCAGCGCGGCCGGCTCGGTCAGACGATCCACCGCGCCGGAGTTGAAGGCGCCGATGACGTGGTGGGCGGGAAGCTCCCCGGCGGGCAGCGGGGCGCTCTCGCCCTCGACCAGGGCGGCGTAGGCGGAGGGCAGGCGGCGTACGGTCTGCGTCGCGTTGTTGATGAGGATGTCGAGCGGGCCCGCCTCGGCGACCTGGTCCGCGAGGGCCACGGCCTGCGCCGGGTCCCGCAGGTCGATCCCGACGACCTCCAGGCGGTGCATCCAGTCCGCCGAGTCGTCCATGGCCCTGAAGCGGCGGATGGCGTCCTTCGGGAAGCGCGTGGTGATCGTCGTGTGCGCGCCGTCGCGCAGCAGCCGCAGCGCGATGTACATGCCGATCTTGGCGCGGCCACCGGTGAGCAGGGCACGCTTGCCGGTGAGGTCGGCGCGGGCGTCGCGCTTGGCGCGGTTCACACCGGCGCAGTCGGGACAGAGCTGGTGGTAGAAGTAGTCGACTTCCACATACCGCGCCTTGCAGGTGTAGCAGGAACGCGGGCGCTGGAGTATCCCCGCGACCTGGCCCGCGCCGGTAGCCGACGAGGGCAGGATGCCCTCGGTCTCGTCGTCGATGCGCTGGGCGGAGCCGGTCGCGGTGGCCTCCGTGACCGCCTTGTCGTGGGCGGTCTTGGCGGCCCGGCGCTCCTGGCGGCGGCGCTGCTTCACCGTGCGGTAGACGCCCGCCGTGGCCCGGCGCACCGCGATGGCGTCGGGGTGGTCGACCTCCAGCTTGTCGAGTTCCTCGAGCACGCCGAGGCAGACGGCCAGGCGCTCGGGGTCGATGCCGGGGCCGTACACGACCTCGTCCGTGGCCGTCGGGCCGTCCTCTGTCACCGTCATCGCGCTGCCGCTTCCCTGATCACCCGCGCAGCGCTCCGAGTCGCGCCCGCTTTCGAACGGGGAATTTTACGGAGCGCCGGGCCACACCGCCAAACCCATGATCGTCAGGGGTCGCAGACCGCGATCAGAGTCTCCACCTCGTCCGTCACCGCACGCGCGAAGACGTCGAGGTCGGGGACGGCCTGCGCGTCGGCGACGAGTCCGTAGTGGACCCGGCCGCGGTAGGTCGAGATCGCGACCGCCAGGGACTGACCGGGGGCGAGCGGGGCGAACGGGAAGACCTCGGTGAGCTGGTGCCCGCCGAGCTTCAGCCCGAGTCCGGGCAGCGGCACGCTGGTGACGAGGATGTCGTACCAGAGCCGCGCGGCCTGGCCGACCAGCGGTCCGCCGAGCCGGTGGCCGAGGGCGGGCACGTGGTCGGCGAGCAGCGCGACGGCGCCGGCACCCCGGTCGGGTCCCGCGTCCTTGTTGCGGATCATCGCGGTGCGGACGGTGTCCAGCCGGCGGAGCGGGTCCGGGTCGTCCACCGGAAGCCGTATCAGGTAGCCGGAGAGCCGGTTGCCCTGTGGCTGGGCGGCGCGCGGACGGCGCCGGGAGACGGGGACGAGGGCCCGGGGCGCCACGCCGTCGCTGCCGTCGCCGCGTTCCTCCAGCCAGCGGCGCAGGGCGCCGGCGACGACGGCGATGAGGACGTCGTTGACGGTGCCGCCGACGCTCTTGCGGACGCGGTGCACATCGTCGATGTCCACGACGACGCCGGCCGTGCTGCGGGTGCCGCTGGGCGCGGAGGTCAGTGCGGACGTGGGTCGCATGCCGAAGGTGGACCGGGCCAGGGAGGCACCGATGTCCAGGGCCCGGCCCACGTCGGACAAGGCGCCTCTGACCAGCTCGGGGACCATCCCGGGCAGCCGGCGCACGTCGGACAGCAGGCCGCGCGGCGGTTCGATGGCGCGCGGGCCGCGCTCGGGCAGGTCCACCGGGTCCAGGACGCCGGCGGCGAGCTTGAGCGCGCGCAGTCCGTCGGCGAGGGCGTGGTGGAACTTGAACAGCACGGCGAAGGAGACGCCGTCCTCGCCGGGCAGCACGTGCGCCTCCCACGGTGGCCGTTCGCGCTCCAGCGGGCGCTCCATCAGCCGGCCGGCGACCGCGTGGAAGTCGTCGGTCGGGGCGTGCAGCCGCACATGGTTGAGGGGGTCGAAGTCCGGGTCGGTCTCGCGGGCGGCGCCGCCGAAGGCGAGCGGCTGCCAGACGTCCCGGATGCGCAGGCGCAGGCCGGGCACGGCGGCGGCACGCGCGGCGAGCAGGTCGGCGGCGTGGGCGCCCGCGGTGGGCGAGTGCGCGCCGAAGACACCGAGCGCGCCGAGGTGCATCGGATGCCGTTCGGACTCCATGTTCCAGAACGCCAGGTCGAGGGGAGCGAGCAGGTCGGAAGTCAAGGGCTTGCCTCGCGTCGACGACGGGGGGAGGTGCAGGGAAACAGTCAAAACGCGTCAGCCGATTACGGTCAAGTACGATCAGGCTACGCTCAGTTAACTGCAGATTAAGTCCCGCCCCTCCGAAAGGGGCGGGACTCAGGAGACTCCTGAGGTCACTTCAGTACCGGTGGTGCCGCCTGGGGTGACGTACCCCACTCGGACGGGCGCGGGCCGACCGTGAACGCGAGCGAGCGCACGGAACGCAGTGCATCCGTCGTCAGATAGGTCCGCGTGTGCGGTGTCCCGTCCGTGCGGACGGACTGGACGTAGCGGTCGCTCGCCGAGGTGCCGGGCGCGGTGACCGTGAGCTGCCCACCGGGCCAGAAACGGCGGTCCAGGGTGAGGTCGACGCGGTCGAAGACCGGGGTGGAGAGGCCCCAGGTGTCGGAGCCGGGCTGGATCGGGAAGAGCCCGATCGACGACAGCACGTTCCAGGCGGACATGGTGCCGAGGTCGTCGTTGCCGGTCATGCCGGTGGGGCCGTCGGTGAAGAGCGTCAGCGCCCCGTGGACCACGTCCGTGGCCTTCCACGGCTGACCGGTGGACAGGTAGGTGTACGGCGCGATGAGGTCGGGCTCGTTCATCGGGTTGTACTTGTCGGCGTTGTAGTAGTCGTACGCGTTCCCGTGCACCCACACCTCGCGTGCCGTCTTCGCGGGGTCGGCCAGCAGCCGGTCGTAGGCGAAGAAGGAGTCGAGGCGGGCGTTGGCCGCGCGCGCGCCGCCGATCAGGCCGATCATGCCGGGCAGGTCCTGCGGCACCAGCCACTGGTACTGCCAGGCCGTGCCCTCGTGGAAGCCGATGCCGCGGGCCGGGTCGGCCTCCCCGGTGAAGGTGCCGGCGGCGTCCCGGGCGCGGAAGAAGCCGGTGGAGGGGTCGAAGATGTTCCGGTAGTTCTGCGCCCGGGCGGCGTAGCGGGCGGCGTCCTCGGTGTGGCCGAGACCGCGGGCCATCTGGGCGAGCACGGCGTCGGCGAGGGCGTACTCCAGGGTGACGGAGGCGCCGTGGTGGTAGTCCGAGTCGCCCATCTTGGCCAGGGGACGGCCCTTGATGTAGGGCGCGAAGCCGTGCGCGATGTACTCGGCGTTGGCCTCGCGGCCGACGCCCGGGTAGGCGGTGGGCGGCACCTCGTCGGCGTTCTTCCTGAGCGCCCGGTAGGCCCGTTCCTCGAAGCCCTTGAGCAGGCCCATCTGGTAGGCGGTGGTCAGGAACGGGGTGACCGGGTCGCCGCTCATGACATTCGTCTCGACCGGTCCGTAGCCCCACTTGGGCAGCCAGCCGCCGTCCTCGTCGACCTTCACCACCGACAGGGCCATGTCGCGCGCCTCGCGGGGCGCGAGCAGGCCGAGGAGCTGGGCCTGGGTGCGGTAGGTGTCCCACAGCGACCAGTTCTGGTAGTACGTGAACCGGTCCGCGTGGCGGATGCGGCGGTCCCAGCCGATGTAGCGGCCGTCGGCGTCGCTGCCGATGTTCGGTGCGAGGAACGAGCGGTACAGCGACGAGTAGAAGGTGCGGCGCAGGGCCGGGTCGCCGCCTGGGACGCTCACGGCCGCCAGCCGCCGCTCCCACTCCTCGCGGGCCCGGTTCCGCACGGCGTCGAAGGACCGGCCGCCCTCGGCCCGCAGGTTGACGGCGGCGCCGCGCGCGTCGACGTACGACAGGGCGGTGGTCGCCTCGACCGTACGGTCCTTCGTCGCGTCGAAGCGGACGTAGGCACCGCCGCTTCCGGTGCGGGCGCCCGGGGCGACCGTCGAGCCGTTCCAGGTGCCGTACGCGGTGAAGGGCCGGCTGAAGCGGGTGATCGTGTAGACGGTGTAGGGGCCGGTGTCCCGGCAGAAGCCGTGGCCCGTGATCTCGGTGCGCACGGTGTGGTCGTCGAGGATCTCGACCGCGGCGCCGGCCGGCTGGTGCAGCGACTGGGCCGCGTTCAGCAGGACGTTGGCCTTGTCGGTGGCCGGGAAGGTGTAGCGCTGCACTCCTGTGCGCTCGGTCGCGGTCAGCTCGGCGCGGACGCCGGAGTCCAGGCCGACGCGGTAGTAGCCGGGGCTCGCCTCCTCGCCGGAGTGCGAGAATCCCGCGGCGTACTTGGCGTAGTCCGTCTGTGTGACCTCGCCCGTGGTGGGCAGCACCGGCAGGTCGCCGCCGATCCGGCAGCCGACGCCCGACAGATGGACCAGCGAGAAGCCGCGGATACGGTTCTGCGTGTAGTCGTAGCCGGTGTTGTGCCCGGTGTCCGGGGAGAACTGCACCATGCCGAAGGGCACGGCGGCGCCGGGGAAGGTGTTGCCCTCGTTCTGGGTCCCGATGAACGGGTTGACCAGGTCGGTGAGGTGGCCGTCGGTCCGCTCGGCGGACCGTGCGGCGGGGGTGGCGATCAGCGTGGACGCTGCCAGCACCCCGGCCAGGCACAGCCGTGTACGCCGGGTCCCTCTCATGTCGGATGACCTCCGAAGGTTCGACATCGTTGCCAGCATCGTGAAGGCCGAACGAGGCGAACCCGGGCATTCCGGGAGGGTGACGCCAAACGCGTCGCGCACGGAAGCGGTCTGACGGCGCGTCCGTCAGGAGACCCGCTGCCCCTTTCCCAGGGCGATCACCCCGCCCTCGGAGACGGTGTACAGCTCGGCGTCCCGCTCCGGGTTGACGCCGATCGTCGCACCCGGCGGCACCTCGACGTTCTTGTCCAGGACGGCGCTGCGGACGACCGCGCCCCGGCCGATGCGCACGTTGTCGTGGAGCACCGATCCCTGTACGACCGCGCCCGGGTCGACCCGTACGCCGGGCGACAGGACGGACCCGGTGACCTGACCGCGGATCAGGCAGCCTGCGCTGATGATGGACTCGCTCGCGATGCCGCCCGCGCTGAAGCGGGCCGGGGAGAGCTGGTTGGAGTGGGTGTAGACGGGCCACTGGCGGTTGTACAGGTTGAAGGCGGGGCGCTCGGCGATCAGGTCCATGTGGGCCTCGTAGTAGGCGTCCAGGGTGCCGACGTCACGCCAGTAGCCCTGGTCGCGGGTGGTCTCGCCGGGCACGTGGTTGTCGCTGAAGTCGTACAGCTGCGCCTCGCCGCGGCCGGTGAGCTGGGGCAGGATCGAGCCGCCCATGTCGTGCACGGACTGCCCGTCCTCGGCGTCGCGGTGCAGCGCCTCGATGAGGGCCTTGGTGGTGAAGACGTAGTTGCCCATCGAGGCGAACACGCGCTCGGGGTCGTCCGGCAGCCCGGGAGGGTCCGCGGGCTTCTCCAGGAAGCGCTCGACACTGCGGCCGTCCGAGCCCGGCGTGATCACTCCGAAGGAGGAGGACTCCGCGCGCGGCACGCGGATGCCGGCCACCGTCACGCCCGCACCGCCCTCGATGTGCTGCTGGAGCATCTGCCGCGGGTCCATGCGGTAGACGTGGTCGGCGCCGAACACGGCCACGTACTCGGGCTGTTCGTCGTACACCAGGTTCAGGGACTGCAGGATCGCGTCGGCGCTGCCCAGGTACCAGCGCGGGCCGAGGCGCTGCTGGGCCGGGACCGGGGTGACGTAGTTGCCGAGCAGGCTGGACATCCGCCAGGTGGTGGTGATGTGCCGGTCCAGGGAGTGGGACTTGTACTGGGTCAGCACGCAGATGCGCAGGACGTCGGCGTTGACGAGGTTGGACAGGACGAAGTCGACGAGCCGGTAGGTGCCGCCGAAGGTCACCGCCGGTTTGGCTCGATCCGTGGTCAGGGGCATCAGGCGTTTGCCCTCCCCGCCCGCCAGTACGATTCCGAGCACCGAAGGTCCCCCACGACGCATGGCCGCTCCCCTCACCCTGCTTGAACCATGGCTGCCCCGAGCAGACCGGACTAAGCCTGCTTGAGAATCTCCTCGTACAGTCCGGCGGTGCGCCGGGCCACCGCGTCCCAGCCGAATTCGCGGACCGCGCGCTCCCGTCCGGCCTCCCCCATCCGGCGTGCCGTCTCCCGGTCACCGAGGACGGTGTCCAGCGCCCGCGCGAGACTCTCCTCGAAACCGTCGTCCACGTCGACGAGGAGGCCGGTGCCGCCGTCCTCCACCACCTCGGGGATGCCGCCGACCCGGGAGGCCACCACGGGCGTGCCGCAGGCCATCGCCTCCAGGTTGACGATGCCCAGCGGCTCGTACACCGACGGGCAGACGAACACGGCGGCGTGCGTGAGAAGTTGGATCACGTCCGTGCGCGGCAGCATCTGCGGGATCCAGAACACTCCCTTGCGGACCCGGCTCAGCTCCCGGTACAGCTCCCGGAACTCGCGGTCGATCTCCGGGGTGTCGGGGGCTCCCGCGCACAGCACGACCTGGGCGCCGGGGTCGATGTCCCGTACCGCGCGCAGCAGATGGGGCACGCCCTTCTGGCGGGTGATCCGGCCGACGAACAGGACGTACGGGCGGGCGGGGTCGAGGCCGGTGCGGGTGAGGGCGTCGGTGCCTCGGTGGGGCCGGTAGAGGGTGGTGTCGATGCCGTTGTGCACGACGTGCACCTTCGCCGGGTCCAGCGCCGGGTAGCAGGCGAGGACGTCCTCCCGCATGGCCCCGGAAACGGCGACCACGGCGTCCGCGGCCTCGACCGCGGTGCGCTCGGCCCAGCTCGACAGGGCCTATCCGCCGCCCAGTTGCTCGGCCTTCCAGGGGCGCAGCGGCTCCAGCGAGTGGGCGGTCACCACGTGCGGGACGCCGTGCAGGAGCTTGGCGAGGTGGCCGGCGAGATTGGCGTACCAGGTGTGGGAGTGGACGAGTTCGCGGCCTTCGAGGGCGGCGGCGACGGACAGGTCCACGGAGAAGGTGCGCAGCGCGTCGTTGGAGCCGTCGAGGGCGGGCCAGGGGCGGTGGCGTACTACGCCGACGCCGCGTCCCTCGCCCCAGCAGTGCACCTCCAGGTCCACCAGGGAGGCCAGCTCCCGGGCGAGGAACTCCACATGGACGCCCGCGCCGCCGTACACGTCCGGGGGGTACTCCCGGGTCAGCAGTCCCACACGCACCCGACAACCCCCTTGTACCGGCGGCAGGTTCCCCTCATGGTCACCCAGATGCGCCGCGCGGGGAAGAGCGCGGAGGCCGGGTGAAGCAGCAGTCGCCGCAGACTCCGCCGCCGGGGACGCGGTAGTACAGACAGCAGCTGCGACGACGGAAGGCCGTGCCGGTGCGGGTGCCGGTGGTGCGCAGGAGGGGGTGGGCGAAGAGTGCGTCCGTGAGACCGCGGGCCCGGTCCGCCACCTCGTCACGGCCCCCCGCGCGTGCCCAGCGGTCCAGTTCGCGGTACGCGCCGGCGAGCGCCGAGCCGGTGTTGCCCCACAGCAGGCCGGTCGCGACGCCGTAGCGGGCCGTCAGGGTCTCCCCCAGGGGTTCGAGGTGACCGTGCAGCACGGAGTCCGCGAGCGTCGCCGCGTCCCCGGGCACCGGGCGCACCTCGGTCAGCCACAGGTCGTCGGGGGCGCCGGCGGCGGCGTCCCAGCGCAGCAGCCCGGGGTCGAGGTCGGGCAGCCGGCCGTACAGGGCGGCGCAGGCCAGCGCCGCGGACCACAGGCGGGCGGCGAGGCCCTGGTGCGCGATGGAGGCGGCGACACGCGGTTCAGTGGTGCGGAGGCGGTGCCCGACGGTGTCGACACGGAAGGTGAGCGCGTTCCGGTGGACATCCGGCGTTGCCGTTGCGTAGGTCTCGGCGAGCGTCGGCAACGACTCGGAAACCGGCCCTGATCCCCCTCGGACGGTGCGCAGGACGAAGAAGCCGCCGAGCCGGCGGAGGGCGGTGAGATCGGGGTCGAGGTCGAGGTCCACGAGGAGCACTAGTACCAGGCCCGGTCGTGGCGCGGGAACCGGGATCTCCACCCACGGTCACCCCCCTTGGGGATGATCGCACGGTCTGCGTACTCCATCGGCAGTAGGACCCATTGCGTGCTCAGGTACGACGACGGGAAGAGCCCGACCGGGCAGAGTGTTGACCATGGAAGCCGACCGTACGCTCCGGGCCCAGGGGTCCCGCCTCACGCAGAGGAGCCGTCCATGAGCGCACTCGCGTTGTCCGTGCTCCTGTCGTTCGTCTCCGCCGTCGCCTACGCCGGCGGAGCGATCGTGCAGGAGCAGGTCGCGGTGTCCTCTCCCGACGGTTCGTACATGCCGCTGCGCCGGGCCGGCTGGTGGGCGTCGCTGGCGCTGAACGGTCTCGGCGGCGTGCTGCACGTCGTGGCGCTCGCCTGCGGCCCGCTCAGCCTGGTGCAGCCACTGGGCGCGCTGACCATCGTCTTCGCCCTGCCCATGGCGGCGCTGTTCGTCGGCCGCAGGGCCGGGGCGGCCGCCTGGCGGGGCGCGATCATGGCCACGATGGGCCTCGCCGGCCTGCTGTCCCTGGTCGGCTCGGCCGACACGCACTCCCTCGACGCGGCCCAGCGTCTGGCCCTCGCGCTGGTCACCGGCGGGGCGGTCACGGCGCTGATGTGCGCGGGCCTGGCGGTGCACCGGCATCCGGCCGTGCGCAGCGTGCTGCTCGCCACCGCCTCCGGCATGGCGTTCGGCATGTCGTCGGTGTTCACCAAGACCGTCGCGGTCGACTGGGACAGCGGGATCAGCCTCGGCGACCTGTGGTCCCTCGCGGTGATCGGCGTGTTCGCGACCGCCGGCGTCCTGCTGTCCCAGCTCTCCTACCGGGGCGGCGGCCTCGCCGCACCGCTGGCCACGCTGACGGTGGTGAACCCGGTGCTGGCCGCCGCGGTCGGCATCCTGATGTTCGGAGAGACGTTCCGCTACGGCACCACGGGCACCGTGCTCGCCCTGGGCTGCGGCGTGGTGGCCGCGGGCGGCCTGATCCTGCTGACGACGGAGCGGCTGGAGCGTGTCCCGGCTGCGGAGCCGGTGCCGGAGGGCGCGTCGACCGCGTCGGCCGTGTCCGAGGGCGACGAGCTGCTCGGGAGAGTGCCGCGGCAGCGTTCGGCGGCGCAGACAGAGCCGCAGGAGACGGTCCTCGACGAGGCGGTTCCGGAGAAGTCCGGGCAGGTCGTGGCCGGCCCCGTGCCGCAGGACCTGCGCGTGCCGGGCGGCTCCGGCCTGCCGCACGTGCCCGCTCCCGACGGCTCGGGCCTCCACGGCCCCGGCCTCCCGGGCGTGCCCGTTCCCGACGGCTCAGGTCTCCCGGACGTGCCCGCCCTCGAGGACGTGATCGTGGCGGCCCCGGACGGCAACGGCGAGAGCGGCGGCGCCCCGTCGGCCGCCCCCGCTCTCCAGACGTTCTACACCCCGCTGTCCGCGAGCTACTTCGTGCCGTTCCCGGTCCCGCACCGTACGCGAGTCAGATCCTGACGCCGCCGGCCCGGAGATAGGCGACCGGGTCGATGTCCGTACCGAAACCGGGCCCCGTCCGCACCTCGAAGTGCAGATGCGGGCCCGTGACGTTTCCGGTGGACCCGGACCTGCCGATGCGCTGCCCCGCGGACACGCTCTGCCCGGCGCGCACGGAGATGGCGGACAGGTGGCCGTACTGGGTGTAGCGCCCGTCGGCGTGCCGGATGACCACCTGGTAGCCGTAGGATCCGCCCCAGCCCGCGGCGACCACGTGGCCGGCCGCCGCGGCCCGGACGGAGGTGCCGGTCGGCACGAGGAAGTCGACCCCGGTGTGGTAACCCTTCGACCAGTGCGAACCGGCGACGTGGTACCCGGTGCCGATGGTCGCGCTGACCGGGGCGACGAGCGAGTGGCTGCCGTGGGACGCCGGGCGCTGGGAGGTCTTCTTCTCCGAAGGGGCTTTCCTCTGCGAAGGAGCTTTCTTCTTCGGGGCCTTCGGCTTGCTCTCGGTGTGCGTGTCGGATGCCGGGGAGGCGGCGGCGCGCAGGCTCAGCCGCTGGCCCGGCAGGATCAGGTCCGGATCGGAGCCGATGGCGGCACGGTTGCCCGCGTACAGCCGGCGCCAGCCGCCCTGGACGTGGTGTTCGCCGGCGATGCCCGAGAGCGTGTCGCCGTGCACCACCGTGTACATCTCCGCCCTGCCCGCGCGGGACTGCGGGGTCGTCTGCGGCTGCACGTCCCGTACCGAACCGGTCCTGGCGGGACGGGTCGCGGCACTCTCGGTGTGCAGGTCGGGTGCGCCACTGGTGGAGGTCAGCCCGGCCCGTACCGAGCAGACCGGCCAGGCGCCGGGGCCCTGTCCGTCGAGGACCTTCTCGGCCACGGCGATCTGCTGGTCCCGGCCGGCGAGGTCGGCGCGCGGCGCGTACCGGGTGCCGCCGTACGCCTCCCAGGTGGACTGGGTGAACTGCAGTCCGCCGTAGTAGCCGTTGCCGGTGTTGATGCTCCAATTTCCGCTGGACTCGCAGGCGGCGACCTTGTTCCAGGTGGCCGCGTCGGCCGCGTCGGCGGTGCCCGCGGCGACCAGCGGGATCGCGAGGCCGGCGCCGCCCGCCGTGACGGTGAGTGAGGCGCGGTTGATCCTGCTCGGCTGGTACCGGCGATGCCGGCCGCGTACGGCCATGTCCGAAATCCCCTCGGCATGCGTCAGGAGCGGCAAAAGTAAGCGCCGCGAACAGGCCATGACAAGACGGAAAATCGGCCGCATGCCGTCACCAAGTGGCCGGGAACCGGCCCTCCTTGGCGGGATCGGCCGCGAGCGGCGGCCACGCTGAGGCGACGGGCGCCTTCCGTCCGTAAACATGCGTGGCGGGTCGGATGTGCGCTCGCCGGAACGGCACGTCAGGATGGGCGAGGGCCCGTACTGACGGAGCCGTAGTCACGAGGCAGCTAGGGAGCAGGCGATATGAGCACTTCAGCGCAGATCGGCGTCACGGGTCTTGCGGTCATGGGCCGCAACCTCGCCCGGAACTTCGCGCGCAACGGCTACACGGTCGCCGTGCACAACCGTACGGTCTCGCGGACGAAGGCGCTGGTGGAGGAGTTCGGGAACGAGGGGGACTTCATCGCGGCCGAGACCGCCGAGGAGTTCGTGGCGGCGCTGGAGCGGCCGCGCCGGCTGGTCATCATGGTCAAGGCCGGCGGCCCGACGGACGCGGTGATCGAGGAGTTCGCCCCGCTCCTGGAGCCCGGCGACATGATCATCGACGGGGGCAACGCGCACTTCGCGGACACCCGCCGCCGTGAGAAGGCGCTGCGCGAGCAGGGCATCCACTTCGTCGGCATGGGCGTCTCCGGCGGCGAGGAGGGCGCTCTGCACGGGCCGAGCATCATGCCGGGCGGACCGAAGGAGTCCTACGACTCCCTCGGTCCGATGCTGGAGAAGATCTCGGCGAAGGCGGCGGACGGGGCGCCCTGCGTGACGCACGTCGGCCCGGACGGTGCCGGGCACTTCGTGAAGATGGTGCACAACGGCATCGAGTACGCCGACATGCAGCTGATCGGTGAGGCCTACCAGCTGCTGCGGGACGTCGCCGGGTACTCCCCCGCGCAGATCGCGGACATCTTCCGCACCTGGAACACGGGCCGTCTGGACTCGTACCTGATCGAGATCACCGCCGAGGTGCTGTCCCACGTGGACGCGGCGACCGGCAGGCCGTTCGTGGACCTGGTGGTCGACCAGGCCGAGCAGAAGGGCACCGGCCGCTGGACGGTGCAGATCGCGCTGGACCTGGGCGTGCCGGTGTCCGGAATCGCCGAGGCCGTGTTCGCCCGGTCGCTGTCCGGACACGCGGCGCTGCGGGCCGCCTCGCGGGACCTGGCGGGCCCGAAGCCCGAGGCTCTGGGCGAGGCGGAGGCCGCCGCGTTCGCGGACCGGGTGGAGCAGGCGCTGTACGCGTCGAAGATCGTGTCGTACACGCAGGGCTTCCACGAGATCGCCGCGGGCAGCGAGGAGTACGCCTGGGACATCGACCTCGGAGCCGTCTCCGCGATCTGGCGCGGGGGCTGCATCATCCGCGCGGCCTTCCTGGACCGCATCCGCGCCGCCTACGACGCTCGCGCCGACCTGCCGAGCCTGCTGTCGGACGAGACGTTCGCGCAGGAGATCGCCGCAGCGCAGGACGACTGGCGTGAGGTGCTGGTCGCGGCGACCCGGCAGGGGGTGCCGACGCCGGGCTTCGCGGCGGCGCTGGCGTACTACGACGCGCTGCGGGCCGAGCGGTTGCCTGCGGCGCTCACACAGGGGCAGCGGGACTTCTTCGGTGCGCACACGTATCGGCGGGTGGACCGGGAGGGCTCGTTCCACACGCTGTGGGGCGGGGACCGGAGTGAGGTTTCTGCGTAGGGGTGTTCCGTGCGCCCAGGGGGCTCGGGCCTAGGGGGCTCGGGCCTAGGGGGCTCGGGTGCGCCCAGGGGGCTCGGGCCTAGGGGGCTCGGGTGCGCCCAGGGGGCGGGGGAACTGCCGTGTCGCGGGTGCGGGTGTGTCGTGGCCGGTCGCGCAGTTCCCCGCGCCCCCTTCGGATTTCAGGTGAGGGGTGGGCCCGGTTCCGGGTTCGGTACGGGCTCGGGGCCCGGCGGTATCGGAGAGGGTGACGGCTCCGGTGGGGCCGGGGGTGGGGCCGGCGGCGGTGGAAGTGGCGGGGGTTCCGGTGCCGGACCCGGGCCGGGGCCCGGTCCTGGTTCCGGGGGCGGGACCGGACTGGGGTAGGGGTCCGGTGGGGTGGGGCCCGGGGCCGGGGGCGGGCCCGGGGAGGCGGGGTCGGGGTATGGGGTCGTCATGGGGGGCCTCCGGGCGGTCGCTGGACGTCGCCTCTGGACTACTCCCCCGCGTACCCGAGTGCCGCGCGGCCACTCACCTGTTTGCACCCACCGGCCCCGCAGCCGGTCCCGGGACGAGGGTCAGAACCGTCCCGGGTGGGCCCGCAGCCAGTCCTTCGCGGCCTCGAGCAGTTCCGGGTCGGCCGGCGGGGCCGCCTCGGGGTGGCGTTCGGCCCACTTGACGACGTACGGGCACAGCGGGGCGACCGGGATGCCCTCGCGCTCGGCCGTGGCGTACAGCTCGCGGGCCAGGGAGCCGGCGATGCCCTTGCCCTCGTGGGCCGGCTCCACGATGGTGTGGACCGGAACCAGGGCGCGCGCGGGTGACTCGAGGACGAAGTACTCGATGTGACCGGCGACTTCGCCGTCGCCGACGGCTTCCAGACGGCCCGCCGCCCGGTCGTCACGGATCTCGATGTCACTCATGGGCACGCACGCTCCTGGTCGTCGTCCGCCGGTCAGGCCCCTACGGCCTGCGGGCTGCGCTCCTGGTCCGAGCCGGGCACCGGCTCGGACGGGTCGGCGCCGAGGGCCACGATCCGGTTGCCGGCGTCGACGTGCACGACCCGGGGCCGGAGCGCCCGCGCCTCGGCGTCGGTGACCTGAGCGTAACTGATGATGATCACCAGATCTCCGGGATGGACGAGGTGGGCGGCCGCCCCGTTGATGCCCACGACCCCGGAGCCGCGTTCGCCTTCGATGACGTACGTCTCCAGGCGGGCGCCGTTGGTGATGTCGACGATGTGCACCAGCTCGCCCGGCAGCAGGTCGGCGGCGTCCAGCAGGTCGGCGTCGATGGTCACCGATCCCACGTAGTGCAGGTCGGCCTGGGTGACGGTGGCGCGGTGGATCTTCGACTTGAACATGGTGCGCAGCATCTAGGTACTCCCGAATCTTGGCTCCCTGCCTGCGTTTTTGCAGGTCAAGGGCTGTTCTCACACCCTATCAACGGCGACCAGAATAGGGACCGTCAGCCGGGACTCGCATCGAGATCCCCGTCACGTCGCCCGAAAGCGGTTCGGCGTCATCGGCGTGAGCGACGACTGAAAGGATCCCCTGCGAATGATTCCTGAATGCTGAGCAGTCGACATTCACCGGTCACACCGTGCACCGAAATCCGAGAAGGCCCGTAAAGAAAATACTTGTCGTCCCTGGTGGCGATATACTTCACAGATTGAAAGGCAAAGCAGAAGAACTCACCCTTCTTCGCCCTCACCCCGACCTTGATGATTTACGACACTGAATAGGTGACCCGGCTCACCTGGGTTAGGAGAATCCTGGCTTCGCACCGACCACGACAGTTTTCCCCAGTTCGTGGCCCGGGCCCGCCAGGCATTTTCTCCGGACTGCCAGCCGCACCGGTACGGCATCGCCGTGGCCGGCGCTGCGGGACAGCACCGAGGCGAGATCGTCCCGCTCCGCCGTCAGCGGGCTGGCGGCCTGGTCGGCGAACACGTCCCCGCGGTCCCGCTCGGTCAGTTCGGTCAGTTCGGTCAGTTCGGTCAGCCACGCGAGCGCCAGGCGCAGGGTGGCGTGCAGCTCGCCGGATGCACGCAGACGGTCCAGGGCGCAGACACGGATGACACTCAACCGCCTGGAGCGTGTGGGCGAGGCCTTCCGCGTCCTGTGCGCCCTGGAAGCGAAGTCGCTCGTCGTGCGTCACGGTCGTCGCGTCCATGACGATCCGGCATCAGCGGCACGAGCACCTGACGTCGCCCCGGGCGCGCCCGGGCGGCAGGCGGAGGACGTCCGGTCGTTGCGACCGGGCCACGTATCGAACACGGGCGCCTGCCGCACCGGTGCCCTGCCGGTCGTGGTGGCGCACCGCTGCGGCATACTGACGCCTCACCAGTGCAACAAAATGTTTAAGGAGGGAAAGTTGGCAGCCTGTTTCAAGACAGCCACCGCGGTGGGAGAGGCTCATCTTGTCCAAGCGGAGGCCCTGGGGCGTGCCTTCCAGGAGGCAATCGCGCCCGCCACCGTCAACTACGACTTCGGACATATCCGCGATGCCGCCGCCATGCTTCCTGACAGCGACATCGTCACGATGGTCCGTGGTTGGGGGCTCCAGGAGGAGGCGCCGATCGCCGTGATGGCGCTCTCCCTCAAGGAGGCGGTCCGCCAGGCGCTCCCGCCCGAGGCGGCTCAGGCTTCGTTCTGGGACATCGTCGAGCGCGACCTCGTGGATGCCTTCACCGGTCTCGCGGCGCAGGAGGGCGAACCGGGACTGGCGTACTACGAAGTCGGGCCGGACCGCACGAGCTACTACCGCGATCTGTTCTTCGCCCTCCAGGACGAGGAAGCCGGCCCGCACCTGTACGCCGTTGCCTTCTGCACCGACGTCACCATCGGCTTCGGCAAGTCCCGTGTGGGAACCCTGGGCCTCACCGACACCGCACCGTTCGCGGTGCGGCTCAACGCGATCGTCGTGCGCCAGAAGCTCGCGAACGTGGCCTGATACGCCGGGCATCGCCTGCCGCTTCCTTTCGGGGCCCGTCGCGCGTATGCCCTGCGGAGGTCCCCACGACCAGTCACGGCCCGCCGTCCCGGGCCGCGTGAAGCACCACTCACCCCTCAGCACGGCGGTGGCCAGATGGCGCCGAGGATCAGCCGTACCTGGCTGATCAGGCGTGCCGGGTCGAACTTCCCGGGATCGGTGAGGGCGAGGCGGCCGAAGTGTTCCGCGCAGGCGACGAGTGCGTGTGCGAGGACTTGCGGGTCGAGTTCCGGGGCGCTCCGCCCGGCCAGGGCGAGGGAGAGCCATGCTTCGACCCGGAGCCGGAATCGTTCCCTGTCCGCCTCGATGCGGTCGCGGACGACCGTGGGCATGTTGCCGGGGGGCAGCAGGATCAGCCGCCAGGTGTCCGGGTCCTGGTGAAGCATCGCGGACATCCCACGCACGGTCTCGGCGGCGAACGCGCCGGGGTCGCGCAGGTCCGCGGTGTCGGGAATCGTTTCAAGCAGTCGTTCGAAGGCACGTGCCTGCTGCCGGTCGAGCAGGGCGGTCAGCAGGAGGCCGAGGCTCTCGAAGGCGCCGTAGACCACCGACCGGGCGACATCGGCCCTCTTCGCGATGGCATCGATGGAGATCCGGTCGTAGCCGTCACTGACGATCACGGCGAGGGCCGCGTCGAGCAGTTGCTCGCGGCGTTGCTCGATGGGGACGCGTGGGGCGTAGGGGCGCCGCCTGCGTGGCCTGTCTTCCGAAGCTGTGGACACTGACACCTTGGCAGTTTACGACAGGCGTGTCTTAATTTAAGACAGCAGTGTCGTAATTGACGGGCGGCATACGCCGCGGATGCAGAGGGAGCGGCTCCATGGCGAAGCCGAAGCGCAGCGAGGTCGAACCGCACGAGGACTACGGCTTCTTCGGCCCGGGCTCGGTGGTGTGGAAGGTCTGGAGCTATCCGACGGCGCCCACGGTGGGCTTCCAGCGCTCCGTGGTGGTGGAGGAACTCGACCCGCCGCTGGTGGCCGCCGTCCACGGAACCCAGGGCATCTACCGGCGCTCCCGCACCCGCTACGACCGGACCCTGCGCTATTTCGCGATGGTGGCCTTCGCCGGTTCACGACAGGTGTGCAAGGCCGCGGACGTACTGGTCAAGGTCCATTCCAAGGCGATCGGCACGCTGCCCTACGGCGGCGGGACCTACGACGCCAACGACCCCGCCTCGCAGCTGTGGATACAGCTCACCGGCTGGCACTCGATCCTCTACGCCTACGAGAAGTACGGACCCGGCAAGCTCACCGCGCAGGAGGAGAAGGAGTACTGGGAGGCATGCGCCGTCGCCGCGGAACTGCAGACGTGCTCCCCGGACGACATTCCCCGCAGCCGTGACGGCGTCCGGGCGTACTTCGAACGGATGCGCCCCCAGCTGTCCGCCAGCCCGATCGCCCGGCAGGCCATGAACCACCTGCTCAGGAGCGAACTCGTACTGCCGCCGACACCGCGCTGGGCCAAGCCGGCGAGCCTGGCGGTCGCGAAGGCACAGCGAATCGCCACCATCGCCACCATGCCACGCTGGATGCGCGAGATGGCCGGGATCCGGCAGTCACGCCTCCTCGACACCCTCATCGTGCCCGTCATGAAGACGGCCTTCGCACTCGTCCACCTCAACCCCAAGGTCGAACTGCACCTGTTGGCACGGCTGTCCCCCTCCACGGTTGCGGTGATCGCGCCGATGAAGCTCGGCATTCCTCCCCGCAACGAGGAAGTACTGACCCCGGCGGAAGCCCGCGCCCGCCACGGCTACGCCAGGCCCGCCGAGGCCCATCTCGAATTCCGGGCCCGGCAGTCCGCCCGCGTCTTCGGCGACGGCGTGGCCCCCAGCGACCAGGGGCTCATCGAGTCCCAGGAGATCCTGGGACCGCTTGCCCAATGACGTGACTTGACGGATGGGGTGGGACAGGTTGTGCCCCGTCAGTCGAGGAGGAACTCGACCTCGCCGAGCAACTCCAGGGACGCACGGTGTCGGGACTGGAGATCCGTCATCGTGCGTCGCGCAGCTGAAGAAGGTACGCCGCAGTCAGCGCAACGGCACGGTCCCCGTCATGCGACAGCTCCACGAGGGCACGTGACGCCGTGGTCCCCGGGATGTCCGCCAGCGCCTGGGTCAGCCGTCCACGTGCAGGCGCTTCAGTGGTGTCGTGGGCGAGACGGTCGACGAGCCCGGTCGCGATCTGATCCGCCGTCGCGGTGTCGCTCGCCAGCACGCTCAGCGCATCGGCTGCATCGGTGTCGTTCCTTCCCTCCACGATCATGTCGATGAGCGTCGGGACCGCCTCGGCCACTCCACGTGTCCCGAGCGCCAGAGCCGCATACCCGCGGACCGCGACATCGGGGCTCGCGAGGGCGTCCCGCAGCCGCGCGGTGGCCTCGTCACCGGGCATCTCGGCGAGGGACCGAACGGCACGTTCCCGTACCGCGGCCACCGGTGAGCCGAGGCCCTCCGCGAGCAGTGCCGGGGCGCCGTCGCCCGCTCGCGCCAGCGCCCATCGAAGGGCTCCGGCGACGTTCGGCTCCGTCTCGTTCAGCGCCGCCTCGACCAGGGCCTCCACCGGCACCGGAACCTCGTCGACCGAGGAAAGGGCCGCGCGCTGGCGCGCGTCGGCGCTCTTCGATCCGAGTGCCTGCAGGAGCGCAACGACCTGGAGGACGTCCTCCCAGCCGGCGGGTTCCGCGGCATCGATCCGGCGGAGCCGCGTGAGCAACTCGGTCTCGGCCGCGAGGCGTTCGCGCGTCTGACGGATGAGGTCGTCGACGAGCGCCGAGGGCGTGAAGTCGGGATCGTCGAGCGCGCGCCCGATCTCACGCAGCGACAGCCCCAGCGACCGCAGGCTCTCGATATGGAAGATCCGCCGGATGTCCTCGCCGGAGTACTCCCGATAGCCGGAGCCCCTACGACCCGAAGGCCGCACCAGGCCGAGCGACTCGTAATGCCTGAGCATGCGGGCACTGACCCCGGACCGTCGCGCCACCTCACCGATCAACACTTCCTATCGTCCCTCCTGGTCGGAGCCGCCGAGGGCAAGGATGCGCTTCGCCTCCTCGATCGCGAACTCGAATCCGGCGTCCGGGTCGCGCAGTAGCCGTTCCGTGGCGAGCGCGTGCGCGCGCACGCGCGGGTCAGGAGCCGTCGTCGCGGGACGCAGAGCCGGCAGAACGACTTCACCCAGCGCGACCAGCGCCCGGCTGAGACTCAGCTGTGTCTCCCGCTCACCGCGCCCGAGCTGTGTCGCGAGCACCGCGGCCAAGGCGGACTCCTCGCCTTGCGGCACGAGCACGACCGCGGCCCGCCAGGCGCTCCGCGCCACCTCGTCGTCGGCGTCGGACAGGAGCGCCCGTGTGATCGTCGGCCACGCCTGCCGGTCCCCGATCTTGGACAGCGTGTGCAGCGCCTGGCTCCGTGCCTGCGCACGCTCCGAGCGGACTGCGCGCAGCAGCCCGGGGAGCGTCATGGGCACCGGGTGGCGGGTGAGTGCCCAGGTCAGCATGTCGCGGACGAAGAACTCGGGCTCGATCGCGCATCGCTCGACGAGCTTGTCGACGAAGCGCGGGTCAGGCGTCGTGCCGAGCGCCAGAGCCGCCCGCAGTCGCACGGACGAACGGCCGTCCTCCAGCCCCTGCAGCGCCAGTTCCGCATCCGTGTCCTGTCTCGTCATGGTCATCGGGACCACCTCCTCGGCAAGCAGTGAAGGCCTTGTCACCGTGTCAAGGTCAAACGGGGCCCGCTGCGCGTGCCGACGGGCGCTGCCGCCCCCTGCCCCTGCTCGTCACCGCGGGACAGCGCGCAGACGCGGCTACGTCCTCCCGGGAACGGTGACCGCAGCGCCGCTGGTTGTCCGGCTGCGGTCATGACCGCTCGACGGCCTGAAGCCACTGGCCGGCGCGGCGGTGGAGCCACGCGCAGTACCAGGAGCAAAGTGCTTGACCCTCACGTGGCGTCATGCCGCATCGTCGGTGGCGTGGAGGAACACCTGACCGTGGGACGCGTGGCCGAGCTGGCCGGCGTGAGCGTCCGCACACTGCATCACTACGACGAGATCGGCCTCGTGCAGCCGTCCGCGCGGACCTCGGCCGGATACCGGGCCTACTCGGCGGGCGACGTGGAGCGACTGCGGGAGGTGCTCGCCTACCGGCGGCTGGGCTTCGGATTGCGCGACATCGCGGATCTCGTCGACGACCCGGCCACCGACGCGGTCGCGCACCTGCATCGGCTGCGCGGCCTGCTGCTGGACCAGCGCGACCGCGCTGCCGCCATGGTGACGGCCATAGACAGGGAACTGGAGGCCCGGGCAATGGGGATCAGGACGACGCCGGAGGAACAACTGAAAGTATTCGGCGCGCAGTTGTACGAAGCCATCGGCTCCGCTTACCCGGCGACGCGACGCACCGAGCCGCGGATCGCCGCGAGGGTCTGGGATGCGCTCGGGGACGCACGGACGGTACTGAACGTGGGCGCCGGCACCGGCTCCTACGAACCCCCGGACCGTGACGTGACCGCGGTGGAACCGTCGGCGGTCATGCGTGCGCAGCGTCCCGCGAGCGCGGCCCCGTGCGTGGCCGCCGCCGCGGAGAACCTCCCGTTCGAGGACCAGTCCTTCGACGCCGCGATGGCCTTCAGCACCGTTCATCACTGGCAGGACCCGATCGCCGGGATGCGCGAGATGCGGCGAGTGGCCCGGCGCGTGGTGGTGTTCACGCACGACGCCAGTGACACCGGCTGGCGTCACCGGTTCTGGCTCACCCGCGACTACCTGCCTGAGGTCGCCGACCTGGTCGCCGGCCGGCCCTCGGTGGACCAGCTGGCCGCCGCGATCGGGGCCCGCATGGAACCGGTGCTCATCCCGTGGGACTGCGCCGACGGCTTCTTCGAGGCCTACTGGCGCCGGCCCGAGGCGTACCTGGACGAACAGGTGCGCCGCGCGATATCCATATGGACCCGAGTCGGGCCGCAGGCCGAGCAGCGGGCGGTGGACCGGCTTCGCGACGAACTTTCCTCAGGCCGGTGGACCGAGCGCAACCGCGAACTCGTCGCCCTCGACGCGGCAGAACTCGGCCTGCGCCTTCTCGTAGCCTGAACCTTCGTGCGCGAGAACGCCGCAAGGAGCTGACCCGGCCGGCGGCCGCGGGATCGGCGGCAGGTCTTCGAATCCCGATCTGGTGGCGGGTCCGACACCGACACCGTCGTTGCGGTGGCCGGCCTCCGTCCGAGCTGGTCGGTGGCGCGAAGAGGTGGACACCATCGCCGCGGCGAACGCGAAGGTGATCGAGGCGCAGGCGCAGGTGCCGACCGTGAAGTTCTGGGGTGAGGGCCTGCGGGCCGCGGCCGACGGGCTGCGGTTCGTCGTCCCGCAGCTTCCGGGGCGGGTGCCCGTCCGGGGTACGGGGCCCGGCGATCTGCGGCCGCGCCCGGTGGACGCGAGTGACCGGAAGCGTTGCCGCAGGCAGGCAGCGGCGGGGCCCGAGGGCCCCGGCCGCGTGCCCGCCGGGACGGTGTGTCAGACCATGGCGAGCCGGTCCACCAGCAGCTCCACCCTCGGCTCGATGTCCTCCGGCGGCAGCCGTCCCGCCCGGGTCAGGGTCGCCAGGCCGTGCAGGGACGCCCAGAACACCTCGGTGAACAGCCCCGGGTCGACGCCGTCCCCTGCGACCTCGCCCAGGCTCTCCAGCAGCGCGGCGAAGGCGTCCTTCAGAGGCTCCGGGGTGTCCTCGTCCGCGAAGGCCAGGCCGCCGTCGAGCTGGAACAAGGCGTCGTAGACCGCCGGGTTGCGTGCGGCGAAGTCGAGGTAGGCACGGGCGAGGGCGGCGACCCGCTCGCGCGGGCTGTTCGCTCTGGAGGCCGCAGCACGCACCGCCACGGCCATCTCGGCGGCGCCCTCGATGGCGACGGCGCCGATGATCTCGCGCTTGCCGCGGAAGTGGCTGTAGAGGACGGGCTGACTGTACTCGATACGCTCGGCGAGCCGGCGGGTGGTGACCGCGTCCCAGCCCTGCTGCTCGGCGAGTTCGCGGGCTGTCGCCACGATGAGGCGCTCGCGCTCCGCCCGTTCGCGCTGCTTGCGTTCCTGTACCGACATGATTCGATCCTAGCATCGCTAGACAGGCGAGCGGCAGCAGTACTAGCGTTGCCTCGTCAGCTAGCAACACTAGATGCGAAGAGGGTCATCATGCTCAACGCACTCGAGGTCGTCACCACCGTGGTCGTCGGCGTGATGGTGGGGGTGGAGTTCTCCGTCGCCTTCGTCATCAACCCGATCCTCAACGCCCTCCCGGAGGACAGCGGCCAACTCGGCCACGCCCACGGGGGCCGGATGCTCGGCGCCGTGATGCCGGTCTGGTACATCGGCTCGCTCGTCCTCGTCGCGGTCTGGGCCATCGCCGGACGGCACCACGACGGCACCGGTCTCGTCGTCATCTCCGGCGCGCTGCTGATCCTCAGCGTGATCATGTCGATCCTGCTGCTCGTCCCGATCAACAACCGGAACAAGACGTGGACCCCTGACAACCGGCCCGCCGACTGGAAGCAGCAGCTGAACCGCTGGGACCGCTTCCACTACGTCCGCGTCGCCGTCATCATCGCCGCCTTCACCCTGCTGGTCATCGCCCTGACCTGAGCCCACGTACTCACCCGCCCGGTCGTCAGCCGCAACCGCTCGGCCGTGCGCCCGAAGTGCGGCACCGCCACCTCCAACTACATCCAGGACCCGGACACCAGCACCCTCGAACTCCGCTGGTATCCCCAGGACGCGGGCGCCGGCGACACCCACTGACCGATAGCGAGAGGAAGTGCCGAGAATGGCCAAGCTGCAGAGCCTGGACCCGAATACGCCGATGTTTGCGCAGTTCAAGGAGAAGACCGGGCCCATCGTCCTGGCCAACACCTTCTTCGTTCCGAAGGAGAGGGCTGAAGCGTTCCTGGCCCTCTTTCGGAGGCAGGCGGAGTTCATGAAGGCTCAGCCGGGATTCGTCTCCCTGCAGATGCACAAGGGAACGGCGGACAGTCAACTTCTGATGAACGTCGCGGTCTGGGAGTCGACCGAGGCTCTCGCCACGGCGTTCGGCAGCCCGGAGTTCCAGCGCATGGCGGCCGAGTTCCCTGACGACATCATGTCGTACCCGCACATCTTCGAGCAGATCGACGTATGACACGGCAGTTGCAGCCGGGGGAGGACGGCCGGAGAAGCCCTGCCTTCCCCCGGGAAGTCACGCATCCATGCACCGTGCCGGGTCGCCGAGGCCGCCACCACGCGTAGCCCCGTCCCTGAAGAGGAGTCACTATGACCGTGGAACTGAATCACACCGTCGTCCCCGCCCGTGACCCGCAAGCCTCGGCGCAGTTCCTGGCAGAAATCCTCGGCCTGAGTGTCGATCCGCCGGTGGCGCACTTCACGCCGGTCACGCTGGCCAACCAGGTCAGCCTGGACTACGACCAGCTGGACGACTTCGAGCCACACCACTACGCGTTCATGGTCAGCGAGCAGGAGTTCGACGCCGCCCTCGCCCGCATCCAGCACGGCGGAATCACCCACTACGGCGATCCCGCATGCCAAGAAATTGGGCAGATCTATCACAGTGAGCACACCAAAGGCCGCAAGGGCACCTACTTCCACGACCCCGACGGACATCTCATGGAAATCCTCACCCCGGGCGGCGCCGGGTCGTGAGGCCGATGGCGGCCCAGCGGATCATGGCTTCGCCGGTGGAGGGATCGCGTTCGTAGTCGCGACCGACGCGGTGATGTGCGCGGACGGTCCGGTGACGTCACCGGTCGACCTGACGCTGCTGCCCGAACACCGACGGGGGCACGGCGGGCCCTACGGCGATCTCAACCGGGGCTGCATCGACGTCGACCGGCTGCGTGTGCTGCCGGCCGGGCTGCCACTGCCGCGCTCTCCGGACGGCCGGCTGGTCCTGGCCGTCGGCGTGTCACCGTGGCTGCGCTCGGACGCGCCGTGCTCGGCGGAGCGGCTCTTCTGTCACGTCCACGGGCGTAACGGGCGCTCCAGCGACCAGTTCGTCCCGGCCTCGTCGTCACCGCCGGCGCGCTGCTGATCCTCAGCGTGATCATGTCGATCCTGCTGCTGGTCCCGATCGACAACCGTGGCAAGACGTCGACCCCTGACAACCGGCCCGCCGACCGGAAGCAACCTGGCCGCCGGGCGACGGCGACGGCTTCCTGATCATCAAGGGAATCCGCGACGTCGTCTTGGCCCTGGTCCTGGGCATCCTGCTGGTGACGGGCCATCGCCGGGCGCTGGGCTGGGTGCTGCTGGTGGAGGCCCTCGCCGCGTACGGCGACATGGCCACCGTGCTGGCCCACCACGGCTCCGTGGCCACCGCGCTCGGCGTCCACGGCCTGACCGCGACACTGATGGTGGTCAACGGCCTGCTGATCATGCGCGAGACCCTCAAGGTCGCAGCCGCTCCGGCAACGCCCGCCCCGCAGCCCGCCTGACGCCACCTTGGCGCGTGTCGGTTTCGCCTGTCGGCGCCCGCCGCTAAAGGCGAGGCGCACGATCTTCTTCCAGTGGGCGGCGGCCTGGGAATACGGGAGAACTCCTAGGCTGCCGACTTCACGGTCAGGTCGCCGTTGGTTGTCGACAGATCCAGGCGGTACTTGCCTGCCGGGTCATTCTTGAACGCCAGCTTCTTGTCGCCGTTGGAGTCGTTCGCCGAGATCCGGTACTTGGCAGGCGGTGCGGTGACCGTGAGGTTGCCGCTGGTCGTGCGAGCCCTGATGTTCTGCGGGGTGGCCGTCTGGATCGTCACCTCGCCGTTCGATGTCTGCGTGTCGATGTCGCCGCCCTTGACATTCTTGACGTCGACGCCGCCGTTGGACGTGCGCAGGTTCACCGGGCCTGTCGCGCTGTTCACTGCAATCTCGCCGTTGCTCGTATGTACGTCGACCGTGCCGACATCGGTCAGTGTGAGGCTGCCGTTGGACGTGCCTCCCGTCACCGGAAGACCGGCAGGCACTTTGACGACGTAGTCGACGCCGCACTTCCTGCCGCAGCCGGACAGCGTCAGGACGCCGTTCCTGACGTGGAAGGACGTGCCACTCGGCTTGTCACCGCGGTAGTTGACCCTGCGGTGCACGGAGATCGTGGAGGCGTCGGCCGAAGCGTCCACCTTCACATTTCCGTTCCTGTTGTCGAGACGGATCGAGGTGACTCTCTGAGGCACCTTGGCGTCGTCCTCGAAGGTCTTCTGGCTGAGGGCCGAGCACGCGGAGAGCGCGCTGACGGTGAGAGCGGCCAGAGCCACTGTGGTGAGAATGCGCGTCTGTCGGCGTCGCATGAAAGTCCCCCGTGTGGAGCGAGTTGAATCGGTGATCAGTCATCACGATCCTACGCAGCCGCTCTCCCGCCCTCACTGGGGAAAACCCCCCAAAGGCGGAGCGCACGAAATCGCGTCAGGACGCCGGGCTCTCGTGCGGGTTGCGTCGGCGTGCGACCGCCACGACCAGCGTGCCCGCCAGGGCGACACCGGCGCTCGAGGCCATGGCCGTCCGGGCTCCCCATGTGTCGACGGTCCAGCCCACAGGGGGACCGCCGAGTGTGGTGCCGCCCGAGTACACGAGCGAGTACAGGCCCATGACCCGTCCCCTCGTCTCGGGCTGCACGGCAAGCTGCACGGTTGAGTCGGCCGTCGTGTTGAAGGCGATGCCGGCCAGTCCCAGGGCCACCATCACCGTCACGAAGACCGCGTAGCCCGGCGCCAGCGCGGCCAGAGCTTCGGCGCCTGCGAATCCGAGCGCGCAGGCGATCAGCCCCCCTGTGCCACGGTTGCCACGCCATGCGGTGACCAGTGCCCCCACCACAGCGCCCAGTCCCAGCGCGGTGGTCATGAAGGAGTACTCCTGGGCGCCGGCGTGAAAGGTGTCGGTGAACCCTGTAAGCAGCGTGGGGAAGTTGTAGCCGAAGGTGCAGACGAAACCGACCAGCACGATGGGCCGGAGCAGTTCCGGTCGCGTCCCCACATGACGCAGCCCTTCCCGGATCTGGCCCTTGGACCGCGGCTGCGGCGCCGGGGCCCGCTCGCCGCTCCGGCGCAGGGCCAGCAGCGATCCGACCACCACCGCGTACGAGGCCGCGTTCACGGCGAATGCCCAGCCGATGCCTGTCAGCAGGATGAGCCCACCCGCGACGGAAGGCCCGACCAACCGTGCGCTCTGGTAGTTGAGCGCGCCCAGGCTCACTGCGTTGCGCAGATGCTCCGGCCCGACCACCTCTGCCACGAAGGACTGCAGGGCCGGGGCGGAGAAGGCGCTCACCGAACCGGTCAGCAGGGCCATCGCGAAGACGTCGTACTGCGTCACCGATCCCGACAGCGTGCGTACGGCGAGCGCGGTGGCGCACCGTCCCATCAGGACCTGGCAGATGACGAGGAGGCGGCGCTTGGCGTACCGGTCGGCCGCAACGCCTCCGACCAGGCCGAGGACCAGCACCGGCAGGGACTGCAGCGCCGAGGCGACGCCAACGTCGAAGGACCGGCCGGGATACGCACCCGGGTACGCACCGTGCAGGATTCAGCAAGGCCGTCGTGGGGCTTGCGCATGCCAGATCTCTCTTCGCGTCGTAGCGGATGCCTGAGGAACAGATGACGACGCCGCACCGTTCGGCACGGGTACGGCGTGTGCGGCGGCTGCGAGCGTGGCGTCGACCAGCCCGTCCAGTGGGGCGATCACGGTCGGGTCCGCGAAACCCCCCGAGGCGACAGGCGGGCCGCTGCGTTGCCGACCGCAACCTGGGCATGGTCCACGACGACGGCCCCGGCGCGCTCCAGCACCCGCCGGAGCTCGGGCTGGGCCTCGACCCCGCCCCGCTTCCCGGTCGATGCGGTCGCCAGCGCGACAGGCTTGCCGGTCAGGACGCACTCTCCCCAGGGGCGGCAGAGCCAGTCGAGGACGTTCTTCAGTCCGCCCGGCATCGAGCCGTTGTAGCTGGGGCTGCTGATGACCACGGCATGAGCAGCCCCCACGAGGTTCCGAGCCGCTACGACGGGCTCCGGGACACAGCGCCCTTCGACGTCCTCGTCGAACAACGGGATCCCGGCCGGAGTCATGAGAGGGGTACCGACGGCTCCTCGCCGACGCCCGAGGATCTCCCGGACAGTCGCCGGCAGGGCACCGTTCACCGAGTCCCGGCGAAGGCTTCCCGAGACAAGGACGATCGTGGTCACGCGGTGGCTCCCGAGGATCTGCGGACCGGCGACACTCGGAGCCGGTCTTCGACTTGATCAGCAGGATCAGCGCGGGAGTTCCCTCCGCGTTCCCCCCTCCCTCCCCAGGACGGGTAACCCCGGGGAGCAGCGGGAAGTGCCGGCACGACCTCTCGCGCACAGGGCAGCGGGTCGGCTCGGCACAGTCGCCGTCCGCGTCCGGCAGGCCATCGGCGGTCGCCCCGGTGTGAGCAGGTGGCGATCGCGCGTGCGGTTGTCGTCCGTCGTGCGGCACGGGATGCTGAGGGAGCACGAAGGGAAGCGGTGCCATGGATCGTTTTCCGCATGCGGCCAACGTCGATTTTCACAGTCCTCTGGACCTCTCCAAGGCCGCCGCCGCGGTGCTGGACGACGATGGCCGCATTTCCGGATGGGGATCCTCGGCCCAGCGCCTCCTCGGACATGCGCCCGAGGACGTGCTCGGCCAGTCGGCCGCCCGGCTGCTGGCCGCAGACCCGGGGCAGCGGTTGTCCGCCCTCTGCAAGGCGCCCAGGCCCCGCAGTACCGTCCTGGACCTCTCCTGCCGGGACGGACGCACCCTGCGTGCGGCCGTGACGTTCAGCCCGCTCGCGCACCGGGGCGTCGCTGCGACCGTCGTGGTCGCGGCCGAGCTGGAGGCGCTCCGCAGCTGGGAGGCGCAGCTGGCGATGATGCAGGGACTGGCGACCGAGTCCTCCGTGGGCCTGACGATCTTCGACACCGACATGCGCGTCGTCTGGGGGAACGTCTCCACCGACCTGGAGCTCGCGGGGGTCGCCCAGTACATCGGCCGTCCGGCCGCGGATCTCTTTCCTGAAGGCGAATTCATCTCCCGTCACCACCCCCCGGACGAAGACCAGATCATGGAGCACGTGCTGACGACGGGGGAACCGATCATGGGCATGCACTATCGCGGGCGCGCCCCCGCCGACCCGGTGCGCGAGCACGTCTGGTCCTGCTCGTACCACCGGCTGGTGGACGCCCGGGGCGAACCGCTGGGGCTGTTCGAGGAGTCCCTGGACATCACGGACCGCTACCGCGCCCAGGAACGCCTGTCGCTGCTGGTGCGGGCGGGAAAGCGCATCGGTGCCTCGCTGGACGTGCGCCGTACGGCCGCGGAGCTGGCCGACGTCGCGGTACCGCAGCTCGCCGACGAGGTGCTGGTGGACCTGCCGCCGGCGGTCATCGAGGGACGGCATCCGCCGACGGGCTCGGCGCCGGGGCACAGTCTGCTGCGGATGCACGGCCGGACCCCGGAGGAGTTCCGGACCAGTCCCGTCTCCTACCCGCCCTCGTCACCGCAGGCTCTGAGCCTGGCCACCAGCCGACCCGTCGTCGACGCCGTCCCGCCCGAGGGGGCACCGGGCCAGGCGGGACCGGCCGCCTCGCACTCGTGCCTGTTCGTCCCGCTGCTCACCCGCGACGCGATCCTGGGCCTTGCCACCTTCCGGCGCAGCAGCAACCCCGACCCCTTCGGCCCCGAGGAGCAGACGCTCGCCGTCGAACTGGCCGAGCGAGCCGCCGTCGGCATCGACAACGCCCGCCGCTACACCAGCCAGCACGCGGCAGCCCTCGTACTGCAGCGAAGCCTGCTGCCGCAGCACCTGCCCGAGCAGAGCGCGGTCGACGTGGCGTACCGCTACCTGCCTGCCGACAGCCGCGTGGGCGTGGGTGGCGACTGGTTCGACGTCATCCCGCTGTCCGGTGCCAGAGTGGGCCTGACCGTCGGCGACGTGGTGGGCCACGGTGTGCACGCGGCCGCGACCATGGGCCGGCTCCGCGCCACCGTACGGACCCTGGCCCTGCTGGACCTGGATCCGGCCGAGCTGCTCACCCGGCTGGACGACCTGGTCGCGCAGGACTCGGAATCCCAGGCGGATGACGGGCCGATCGACGAGGCGCTCGGGGTGACCTGCCTGTACGCGATCTACGACCCGGTCAGCGGCCGGTGTGTCTGGGCGAGCGCGGGCCATCCCCCGCCGATCGTGGCCGATGCGAACGGCTCGGTGGCCTTGTCCGCGCTGGCGCCGGGGCCGCCCCTGGGGCTGGGGGGCCTGCCCTACGAGAACGTCGATCTGAACCTGTCCAGCAGCAGCGTGGTGGCGTTCTTCACCGACGGGGTCGTGGAGGACCGGCGTACCGACATCGACAGCGGTATCGACCGTCTGGCCCAGGTGCTCACCTGGCAACGATGCCCGCTGGAGGAGCTGTGCGACCGGGCGCTTTCGGCGTTGCCGCCCGGACCACAGGCGGACGATGCCACGCTGATGCTCGTCCGCACCCGGCGGCTCGACGCCGACCAGGTGGCGGACCTGGAGCTGCCGCCCGACCCCACCATGGTGGCTCACGCCCGCACCGTCACCGAGCGCCAGTTGGCGACCTGGGACCTGTCCGACCTGTCGTTCACCGCCGCACTCGTGGTGAGCGAGCTGGTCACCAACGGCATCCGGTACGCCAGCGGGCCCGTCATGCTGAGGCTGATCAGGGACCGCTGCCTGCTGTGCGAGGTCTCCGACAACGCGCACACCGCACCCCACCTGCGGCGGGCGCGTCGGGACGACGAGGGAGGCCGCGGCCTGTTCCTCGTCGCCCAGATGTCCCAGCGCTGGGGCACGCGGTACACCGCGTCCGGGAAGACGATCTGGGCCGAGCTGGCCCTACCGTAGGAACCCGTTGCTGCGGGGTCCGGGCGGGCTGCCCCGATGAGCGCAGCCCGCGGTGCACCTGACAGGGGGCCGCGCGCAGGCAGACGTACGGGTCCTTCCGTAAGATCCCCCTATGGGAACCGATGTCGATGTGTTCCTTCGCCGTCTGGCTCAACAGCTCAGGCCACGGGCGAGCCAGTCGGTCGACGTGTTGCTGCAGCGCATGCGCAGCGAACTTCCCGAGCTGTGGCAGTACGAGGACATCGCCGCTCTGGCGGTGCAGGAGACAGCCCTGCACGTCGCCACCTTCCTGGATGTGCTGGAGCACGGCCTCGACCTGACCGAGGTCAGGGCACCTTCTGAGGCACTGGAGGTCGGACGCAGGTTCGCTCGAAGAGGGGTACCGATCGGCAGCCTCCTGCGTGCCTACCGGCTCGGCCACATGAGCCTGCTCCAGCTGATACAGCAAGAGGCCGCCCGTCTCACCAGCGACCCGCTCCTCGTCAACGAGGCGACGACCAGACTCATCGCGACGGCCTTCGCGTACGTCGACCGCGGTTCGGAACAAGTCGTGGCCGCCTACCAGGAGGAGCGCGACCGCCGGTTGCAGCGGCGGCTCATGGTGACCAACGAGGCGAGCAGGCGCATCGGGACCACCCTCGACACCGCCCGCACCGCTCAGGAACTGGCAGACGTCGGCACCGACGACTTCGCCGACCTCGTCACCGTCGACCTACTCGACTCCGTTCTCCGCGAAGAGGGCACGTATCCGCCGGCCAGTGCACCGGTGCTGCGCCGCATAGCCCAGCGCTCGGTCCTGGACGGATGTCCGGACCGCCTGGTCGCCACCGGTGACACGCACACATACCCTGCGGGGTCGGAGCCTGCTCGCGCACTGGTCACGGGGCAGTCCTTCCTGCACCGCATCACGGCCTCCGACGTGCCCGCGTGGTGGGGGCCGTCCCCGGACAGCAGAAGCGCCCTGCCCGTCCATGGCTTCCACTCGATGCTGCTGGTGCCTCTGCAGGCCCGCGGAATCACCCTGGGCCTCGCCCAGTTCTTCCGTCATCGAACCGCAGCCCCTTTCGACGAGGACGACCTTCTCCTGGCTCGGGAGATCGCGGCCAGAGCAGCGGTGTACATCGACAACGCCCGCTGTTACACCCACGAGCGTTCCATCGCGCTGACCCTCCAGCGCAGTCTGCTGCCGCAGCGTGCGGTGGCACAGTCCGCCGTGGAGACGGCCGCCCGGTACCTGCCCGCGGGATCCCGCGCGGGCGTGGGCGGTGACTGGTACGACGTGATACCGCTCTCCGGAGCCCGCGTCGCCCTCGTCGTGGGCGACGTCGTCGGCCGCGGCCTCCACGCCTCCGCCACCATGGGCCGCCTGCGGACGGCCGTCCGCGCCTTCGCCGACATCGATCTCATGCCCGACGAGCTGCTCACGCATCTGGACGACGCGGTCATCCGCCTGCAGCGCGAGGAGATGCAGGACGGGGGCGAGATCAGCGCCACCTGCCTGTACGCGGTCTACGACCCCGTCCACCGCCTGTGCACCCTGGCCAGCGCCGGACATGTCCTGCCGGCCGTGGCGACGCCCTCGGCCGCCGACGGCGACGCCACGGCCGCCCGCGTGGTCGACTTCCTCCAGCTGCCGATCGGCCCACCCCTGGGTCTGGGCGGACTCCCCTTCGAAACCGCCCAGTTCGAACTGCCGGAGGGCAGTTTTCTGACCTTTTACACCGACGGACTCATCGAGAGCCGCACGCGTGACGTGGACACCGCCCGCGCGTTGCTGTGCGACGTCCTCGCCCTGGCTCCGCAGTCGCCGGACGAGATCTGCGACCGTCTGCTGGCCGCGCTCCTGCCCGGCCGTCCTTCCGACGACGTCGCCCTTCTGGTGGCGCGCACCCGGGCGCTCGACCCCGGCCACGTCGCCACGCTCGACCTCCCCTCCGACCCGGCGGCCGTCTCCGGGGCCCGCGGCTACGCATCCGACACGTTGGCCGCTTGGGGACTGGAAGAACTGGCCTTCACCACGGAGATCGTGGTCAGCGAACTGGTGACGAACGCGATCCGCTACGGCAAGAGCCCCATCCAGCTGCGGATGATCCTCCAGTCCAATCTGACCTGCGAGGTTTTCGACGCCAGCAGCACGGCTCCGCACCTGCGCCGGGCCCGGGTCTTCGACGAGGGCGGCCGCGGGCTGCTGCTGGTCGCCCAGCTCACCGAGCGCTGGGGCACGCGGCACAGCCGCGAGGGAAAGGTCATCTGGGCGGAACAACCCCTCCCTGCCCACGGCCTTTCCTGCCGGTGAGCAGGCAGGCGGGTGCGATCGCTTGCCGAGGTCGGTGATCGCCCGGCCTCTCCCACGACCGTGCGCCTACCCGTGCGGCGGTCTGACCCACCCCAGGGAGCGTTCGACGGCCCGCTGCCAGTTCTCGTACTCCGCCTCCCGGTGTCCGGGGTCCATGTCGGGCAGCCACTGGCCGGCCCGGTGCCAGTTGCGGCGCAGGACCTCCAGGTCGGGCCAGTAGCCGGCGGCGAGTCCGGCCGCGTAGGCGGCGCCGAGGGAGACGGTCTCGGCAACCATGGGCCGCACCACGGGCACGTCGAGCACGTCGGCCACGAACTGCATGAGCAGGTTGTCCGCCGTCATGCCGCCGTCCACCTTGAGCTGGGTGAGGGCCACCGAGGAGTCGGCGTTCATGGCGTCGACGACCTCGCGTGTCTGCCAGCCGGTGGCCTCCAGCACGGCACGCGCCAGGTGGCCGCGGGTGATGTACGAGGTGAGGCCGACGATGACACCGCGTGCGTCGCTGCGCCAGCGGGGTGCGAACAGTCCCGAGAAGGCGGGAACGATGTAGCAGCCGCCGTTGTCCTCCACCGACCGCGCGAGGGTCTCGATCTCCGGGGCGGTGCTGATCAGTCCCAGGCGGTCGCGGAACCACTGGACGAGTGCGCCGGTGACGGCGATCGAGCCTTCCAGGGCGTAGACCGGCTGCTGGTCCCCGATCTTGTAGGCGACGGTCGTCAGGAGTCCGTGCCGGGAGCGTACGAGGTCGGTGCCGGTGTTGAGCAGCAGGAAGCTGCCCGTTCCGTACGTGCACTTCGCCTCGCCCGGAGAGAAGCACGTCTGGCCGAAGAGGGCGGCCTGCTGGTCGCCCAGGGCGGCCGTGATGCGGACCCCCGGCAGGAGCGCGCGGGCGTCGTCGTACGGCTCGGCGGACGATCTGATCTCGGGCAGCATCGTGCGGGGCACACCGAAGAAGGCGAGCAGTTCCTCGTCCCAGGTGAGCGAGCGGATGTTCATCAACATCGTGCGGCTGGCGTTGGTGGCGTCGGTGATGTGCAGGCCGCCGTCGGCGCCTCCGGTGAGGTTCCAGATCAGCCAGCTCTCCATCGTCCCGAACAGCACCTCTCCGTCCCTCGCGCGCTGTTCCAGCCCCTTGACGTGGTCGAACAGCCAGCGGATCCGCAGCGCCGAGAAGTAGGTCGAGGGCGGCAGACCGCACCGTTCGAGGAAGAACTCCTCGCCGGGCCGCTGCCCGAACTCCTCCACCATCGGCGCCGTGCGGGTGTCCTGCCAGACGATCGCCCGGCCCAGCGGCGCGCCCGTCCGTCGGTCCCAGAGCACCGTCGTCTCCCGCTGGTTCGCCAGGCCGACGGCAGCGATCTGTGCCGCGTCCAGGCCCACGTCGGACAGGGCCTCGGGGACGATGCGCTGCAGGTTGTGCCAGATCTCGACGGCGTCGTGCTCGACCCAGCCGGGCCTGGGGAAGTGCTGCTGGTGCTCCCTCTGTGCGACCGACACCAACCGTCCTCGGTGGTCGAACAGAATGCATCGGGTGGAGTTGGTGCCCTGATCGATGGACATTACGTACCGTTCAGCCATGACCGGGTCTGCCTTCCGACGGTTCGGGGACCGGTGACCTACCAGCGCGTGGCGCCCAGGTCTCTGGAGATCGCCCGCGAGGCCTCACGGATCAGGGTGATCAGACTGGGGCGGGGGTGGCCCTGGCTGTCACAGATCCGCTCGATCGGCCCGGAGAGACCGACAGCGCCGACGACGAGACCGCCGTGCCCCCGGATCGGCGCGGCGATGCCGGCCTCTCCCATGCTCATTTCCTGGATCTCGGCGGCCCAGCCGAGTTCCCGGACCTCGGCGAGTGCCCGGGAGAGCTGCTCGGGCTCGACCAGGGTGTGCCGCGTGTACGCCTCCAGGCCCTCCTGCCGGGCCGGCTCCGGGGACGCGGCCCCGTAGGCCAGCAGCACCTTGCCCAGCGAGGAGGCGTGCAGCGGCAGCAGCGAGCCCACGTCCAGAGTCTGGAACGTGTCGTCCGGCCGGAACACGTGGTGGACGACGAGCACCATGCCCTCCAGGGGGGTGCCCAGGCGCACCGATTCCCCGCTGCGGGCGGCCAGGGCATCGGCCCAGTTGAGGGAGCGCGACCGCAACTCGTTGACGTCCAGGTAGCTCGTGCCGAGGTGCAGCAGAGCGGCCCCGAGCTGGTACTTCCCGGTCGCCGCGTCCTGCTCCACGAAGTCCACGTGCTGGAGGGTGCGCAGGATGCCGTGGGCGGTGCCCTTCGCCAGTCCGAGCGAGGCGGCCACCTCGCCGAGCCCGAGCCGACGGGGCCCGGCGGCGAGCAGCCGCAGGATCGCCGCCGCCCGTTCGATCGACTGGACTGGGCCGGCCATGAGGCGAGCCTATTACCGCCGGGGATGCTTCGCTCCACGGGCGGGCAGGGGCTCCGGCCTCGGACGGAGCCCGACCGTTCGGTAATGCCGACCGATGTTCATTGACCTGCCCCGTTTGTCTCCTTAACGTCTTTCCGAGGCCGGGAAGCGCCCCGGAAAGGGCGCCCGTCGGCAGGCACGTGGGAGGAGAGAACATGGCGGCACAGCTCAACACGCTGCTTCGGGAGGCATACGAGCACGTGTGCCCGCTGCCTCCTGTCGCCGGCGCCGTCCCCGCCGTACGCCGACGGGTGCGGGCGACCCTCGCCGACTGGCAGGTGTCCCCGGAGATCGTCGAGGACGCACTGCTGATGGTGTCGGAGCTGGTCACCAACGCGATCGTGCACGCCCTGCCGCCGGCGATGCTGCGGCTGTCGTGGGTCCGGGTCGAGGACCGCTGCACCCTGCACATCGAGGTCACCGACGCGGGATCCGCGCTCCCGGCCGGAGCGTCCCGTGTGGGGATCGACCCGTGCGAGCACGGCCGGGGCGAGATGATCGTGCACGCCCTCGCAGACCGTCACGGCATACGGGTGCACTCCGGCGGGGTCACCCGGTGGGCCGACCTCGTCACGCTGTGACCCGGGAGCGTTGACCGGGGCGCCACGGCGACCGGCTCGTCCACATCCTGCTTGCGCACCAGGAGCAACGCGGCGTCGTCGTGCAGCCGGCCGCCCACATGGGCCAGCAGTTCGTCGTGGAGCGCGGTGAGCGTGTGCGCCGGATCGTCCGACACGTGGCGGGCGACCCCCTCCGCCAGCGGATAGAACGCTCGCGTGTGATCGCGGGCCTCGGTGACCCCGTCGGTGTAGAGCAGCAGCTGGTCTCCGTCGGCGAAGGGAAGAGGCTGCAGGCGCGGGGTCTGGCCCGACAGGGCGCGCAGTCCGAGGGGCGGAGCGGGATGGGTCGGCTCCACGGCGACGACGTCGCCGGACGCGGATATCAGCAGCGGAGGGGCGTGCCCGCAGTTGACCACCTCCAGGAGCCCGGGCCGCGGGTATCCGGCGACCACGGCGGTGACGAAGTCGTCGCTGCCGAGGTTGCGGGCCAGGCTCCGCTCGATCCGGCCGACGACGGCGAGGAGGTCGGGTTCGTCGTAGGCGGCCTCGCGGAAGACACCGAGCACGAGTGCGGCGGTGCTCACGGCCGGCAGGCCCTTGCCGCGCACGTCGCCGACGATCAGCCGGACACCGTGCGGGGTGGACACCAGGGCGTAGAGATCCCCGCCGATACGGGCCTCTGCCGCGGCTGCGCTGTAGCGGACGGCGACCTGGAACGGGCCGACGGTCTCCGGTACGGGCTGGAGAAGGGCGTGCTGGGCGGCCTCGGCGACCGAGCGGACGGCCGCGAGGACCCGCTCCCGACGGCTCCGCAGCGCACTGGCCAGGGCGCTCGCCGCGGTGACGGCCAGCAGGGCGCACAGCACGGCCGCCAGCTCGCGAGCGGGAACCCCCTCGCCGGTGCCCAGCACCGCGCCCAGCACGGCGGCCAGGAGGCCGACGCAGAGCACGCCACGCGACCCGTTGGTGGCGGCGGCCAGTGCGGGTGCGGCCGCCAGCAGCGGCAGACAGATCATCCCCGACACCCCGGCGACGTCGACGAGGACGATGCCCACGACGACCAGCACCGGCATGGCGGCGGCCAACTGCCCGGCGGCACGCCGGGGGGCCGAGGCCCACGGACGGACCACTCGGTCACTGAACAGCCGCGTCTGCCGGCAGTCTCGGGCCTGGATCATGTGTCGTCCGCACTCCTCGCCTGTCAGGGGATACACACCCGGAATGTCCGTTTCATCTAGGAAACGGGCTGCTCGTAGGCGGCCACAAGGAGCGGATTTTCAGATAGTGAGCGAGAGGCCCCTGGTCACACGGCTCGCGGTCGGGAGCAGGCGCTCCCGGACCTCCTCGAGCCGGGACCGCCGCTCCACCGGCAGCGAGACGCCGAGCGAGCCGAGCATGTCCCCGCAGTAGACGGGCACGGCGACGCACACCGTACCGAGCGAGTACTCCTCCAGGTCCGTGACGGCCGGTGCCAGCGGGGACTCCTCCAGTCTGCGGAGCAGTTCCGGGGTGCTGGTGATGGTCCGTGGCGTGAGATCGGCCAGGTGGTGCCTGGACAGGTAGTCCCGGCGGGACTCGACGTCCAGTTCGCGCAGCACGGACTTGCCCAGCGCGGTGGCATGTCCGGCGTCCTCCATCCCCACCCAGAGGTCCACCCGTGGCGTCCGGGGGCTGTCGACGATCTCGGCGACCCTGATCTCGCCCTCCTCGTAGAAGGTGAGGTAGGCGGCGCCGCCCAGCTCGTCCCGCAGCGCGGCGAGTGTCGGGCGGACGCGGCTGAGCAGCGTCTGCACGTTGCCCGCCGCGTGCAGCGACCGCAGTTTGTCGCCCAGGACGAAGCCGCCGTCGTCCAGTTTGCGCAGATAGCCGTCGTGGACCAGCGTCCGCAGCAGGTGGTAGGCGGTGGCCAGGGGCAGCCCGGTCTCGCGTGCCAGCTGCTTCGCCGGCGCGCCGTTCTCGTGCGCGCTCACCGCCTCCAGCAGGCGGAAAGCCCGCTGCACGGACGTGATGAGCGTGGGGCCCTCCGGAGCGGCCATACGACCAGCGTGCGCCGGGCGCGCGGCGGCGGCAAGACAGGGGGTCACCCCGCGGGCGCAGCGAGGACCGTACGGCAGTCCAGCCATGCGTCGGTGGTCAGCAGGTCCTGGACGCGGGTGAACAGGGAGAGGAGTTCGGGGCCCCACCGGTCGCGGAAGGCGGGGTCGATGCGGGCGAGGTCGAGTTCGTTCGCGGCCGACAGTTCGGCGAAGTCGCGGCGCAGTCGTGGTTCCGGAACGCGGGAGCGGCCGGTGAAGCGGTCGTGGAAGGGGGCGTCGGGCCGGGCGAGGTCCGGGTAGGTGGCCGTCCGGTCGCAGGAGGCGTACGCGTAGACGATCTCCTCGGCCTCGGCACCGATCACCGCCGCCAGGTCCGTACGGCGGTCCAGGGGCAGCAGTCCGGTGGGGAAGCCGTCGGTGCCGTAGAACGCGTGGCAGAGACCGGCGAGCTGGAGGGCGGGGCGCGCCCGCCACAGCGCGAGCCGGTCCCTCACGCGGCCCAGGTGGGCGAGCAGGGTCCCGCCGGGGTGCGTGATGCCGTCGGCGCCCAGCTCCCGCAGGAGGGCCACCGCGCGGTCGGCGGCGCGGGACGCAGGCTCGGTGTTCGGGTCCATGCGGTGCTTCGTCCTTTCACGTCGTTTCGGGCCGGCGTCACGTCGCCACAGACCGGCCTCGCTTCGTTTCATGCCGGCGGGATGCCGGGGCGGAACTTGGGGACGCGCACGGTGATCTTCGTACCCGCCCCGACGCCGGTCTCGATCACCAGGCCGTGTTTGTCGCCGTAGACCTGGCGCAGTCGCATGTCCACGTTGCTCAGCCCGATGCCGGCGGACGGGCCGCCGCTGCCGCGCAGGAGGTCGCGCAGCCGCTGCGGGTCCATGCCGACGCCGTTGTCCTCGACGACGACCCGGGCCTCGGTGCCCTCGTCCTCGGCGATGATCGTGATGCGGCTGCGCTCGACGGACTCCTCCAGACCGTGTTTGAGCGCGTTCTCCACGAGCGGCTGGAGGCAGAGGAAGGGCAGGGTGACCGGCAGCACCTCGGGGGCGATCCGCAGGGTCACCTCGAGGCGTCTGCCGAAACGGGCGCGGGCGAGTTCGAGGTACTGCTCGATGGAGCGCAGCTCCTCGGCCAGGGTGGTGAAGTCGCCGCCCCGCCGGAACGAGTAGCGGGTGAAGTCGGCGAACTCCAGGAGGAGTTCGCGGGCCCGCTCGGGGTCGGTGCGGACGAACGAGGCGATGCTGGCCAGCGAGTTGTAGACGAAGTGCGGGGAGATCTGGGCGCGCAGGGCCCGGATCTCGGCCTCGATCACGCTGGAGCGGGCCCGGTCCAGCTCGGCCAGTTCGAGCTGCACGGTCACCCACCGGGCCACCTCTTCGGCGGCCCGCACCACACCGGCGGACTCCTGGTCGCCGAACGCGGCGAGCGTGCCGGGGGTCCGGCCGTCGACGCCGAGCGGTGCCGCGACCCCCCAGCGCACCGGACAGGTGTCGTTGCCGCAGGTCAGCGTGAAGGTCCGGGTGCGGCCGGTGCGCAGGGCGTGGGCGAGCTGTGCCTCGGCCTCGGCTCGGTGGTGGTCGCCGACACCGTCCCAGGCGAGCACGGACTCCTCGTCGGTGAGGGCGAGGGCGACCGTGCCGAGCAGGGGGCGCAGCCGCCGGGCCGCCTTGCGGGCCGTGTCGGGGGTGAGGCCCGCCCGCAGGGGCGGGGCGGCGAGCGAGGCCGTGTGCAGGGTGTGGAAGGTGGCCCGTTCGACGGGCGTGCCGGGCCCGGCCGGGTTCTCCTGCTGCCGGCGGGCGCCGGCATGTCCGAGGGCGGCGCCGAGAGCGAACAGGGCGAGCGCGGCGACAGCCAGGACCACGGTGCCGAGTGCGGTCACGGGCGGCGCTCCCGGGCTCGCTCCAGGCCCGTGGCCTGCGGCGCGGCCCCGCCGGGCAGCGCCTCGGGCAGATGGAGCCGGGCCATCGTGGCGGCGGCGCTCGCGGGGACGCGGTCCCGGGTGGCCAGGGAGATCAGCACCATCGCGGCGAAGCCCACCGGCACCGACCAGACCGCGGGCCAGGCCAGCAGGGTGTGCAGCCGGCCGGAGCGGGCCCCGCCCGCGATGGTCACCGTCACCGCGGTGAGCGCCGAGCCGCCGCCGAGGAGCAGGCCGGCGACCGCGCCGGGCGGCGTGAGGCCGCGCCACCAGATGCCGAGGAGGAGCAGCGGGCAGAACGAGGAGGCGGACACGGCGAAGGCGAGGCCGACCGCGTCGGCCACGGGCAGGTTGCTGACGACGGTGTTGGCGGCGGTGGGCACCGCGATCGCCGGCAGCGTCGCCCATCTGAAGTGCCGCACGCCGAGGGTCGGCAGCACATCCTGGGCGAGAACGCCGGCGACGGACATGGTGAGTCCGGAGACGGTGGACAGGAACGCCGCGCAGGCACCGCCCGCGACCAGGGCGCCGAGCAGGTCGCCGCCGGCTCCGCCGATCAGCCGCTGCGGCAGGACGAGGACCGCCGCGTCCGTGTCGCCGGTGAGCAGCAGGTCGGGGGCGTAGAGCCGACCGAGCGCGCCGTAGAGGGGGATCAGCAGGTAGAAGGCGCCGAGCAGGCCGAGTACGACGACGGTGGTGCGGCGGGCGGCGCGTCCGTCGGGGTTGGTGTAGAAGCGCACGACGACGTGCGGCAGCCCCATGGTGCCGAGGAAGGTGGCGAGGATCAGCCCGTAGGTGGAGTACAGGCTGTGCTGTTCGCGGCCGGCCGACAGGGGCTTGGCCCAGCTCGACGGGGCCGTGTGGTGGCCGCCCTCGTGGGGTACGGGTACGCGGGCGCCGGGCGGGAAGCGCACGGTGGTGTCGGCGCCGATCCGGTGGGTGCCGGTGTCCAGGGTGAACGGGCCGCCGCGCAGGTCCTGTCCGTCGACCGTTCCGGTCGCGGTGACGCGGACCGGTTCGTGCACGGTGACGGTGAGCGGGCTGTCGACGCGCACCTGGGTGGAGCGCTGGAAGACGGGCCGTTCGTCCCAGGCCGGGGCCGGTGTGTGGTCCGCGCGCCAGGCGAGCAGCAGGAACACGGCGGGCACCAGCAGGGCGGTGAGCTTCAGCCAGTACTGGAACGCCTGGACGAAGGTGATGCTGCGCATGCCTCCGGCGGCCACCGCCAAGGTCACCACGCCCGCGACGACCAGGCCGCCGAACCAGCTGGGCGCGCCGGTGAGCAGCCGCAGCGTCAGTCCGGCACCGCGCAGCTGGGGCAGCAGGTAGAGCCAGCCGACGCCGACGACGAGCACGCTCGCGATCCGCCGGACGGCCCGCGACTCCAGTCGTGCCTCGGCGAAGTCGGGCAGGGTGTAGGCGCCGGACCGGCGCAGCGGGGCGGCGACGAAGGCCAGCAGGACGAGGAACCCGGCGGTGTAGCCGATGGGGAACCACAGCATGTCGACGCCCTGGGCGAGGACGAGGCCGGCGACGCCGAGGAAGGAGGCGGCGGACAGGTACTCGCCGCTGACCGCGAACGCGTTGAGCCGCGGCGGAACGCTGCGCGAGGCGACGTAGAAGTCGGAGGTGGTCCGGGAGACGCGCAGGCCCAGCGCGCCGACGAGCACCGTGGCGAGGACCACGGCCGACACACCGGCTATTCCGTACGTCTGGTTCAACGCGCGGTCACGTCACCCTCGTTGCGCTCGGCGCGGCGGACGTACCAGGCTCCCGTGCACAGCAGGGCCGGATACGGTGCGACGCCCAGGACGAGCCAGACGGCGAGCGGGACGCTCGGCCAGGTGCGCGCGAGCGGAAGGACGCGCAGGAGCACGGGGAGCAGGCCGAGCGAGACCGCGAGCAGGGCCGTCGCCGTGAGGGCGGCGCGCAGCTGACGGCGCATCAGCGCGGTCACGGCGGTGTCGTCGGTGCCGGGGGCGCTCGCCGGGCGGGGCTGCGGGAGGCCGGCGAGGTCGGTGCGGGGCCGTCCGGTGACCACCTCTCTGCGAGGGACGGATTCCGCACCCATGACGCACTCCCCGAGGCCGCGGTGATCACCTTGTTGCGGCGAGTGTACGCAGCGCACGATCGGTGAGGTAGACGGCGGACGAGGTTCGGCACCCGCTCACCACGGCCGCCTCCGGTCAGCGCGACCGCCCCACCGCGCCCTGGGCCTGCCGGGCCAGCAGATCCCGTAGTTCCCGGGCGTTGCGGCGGCTCACGGTGAGGATCCGGTCGCCGATCCGGACGGTCAGGTTGCCACCGTCCAGGCGCAGTTCCTCGATGCGGCCGAGGGCGACGAGACGGCTGCGGTGGATACGGACGAACCCGCGCGAGCGCCACTGTTCCTCCAGGGCGGACAGCGGGATCCGCACCAGGTGACTGCCGTGCGGGGTGTGCAGGCGCGCGTAGTCACCCTGCGCCTCGACATAGGTGATGTCGGCGATGGGGACGAACCGTGTCACGCCGCCCAGTTCCACGGGGACCTGGTCACCGAGGGCATGGGCCGGGCCCTGCACGGCCCGGGTCAGCTCGGCGACGCGCCGTACGGCCTCCGAGAAGCGCTCCTTGCGCAGGGGCTTGAGCAGGTAGTCCACGGCCTTGAGGTCGAACGCGCGGAGCGCGAAGTCCTCGTGGGCGGTGACGAAGACGATCAGCGGCGGTGCGGCGAAGCGGCCGAGCAGCTCCGCCATGCCGAGGCCGCCGGGGCCGGGCATGTTGATGTCGAGGAAGACGACGTCGAAGGCCTCGGGCCCGTCCGGCCCCGCCGCCCCGGCCCGTTCGAGCAGGCGCAGCGCCTCCGTGGCGTCCAGGGCGGGCACGACGGTGCCGACCCGCGGGTCCTCGCCCAGGAGGTACAGCAGTTCCTCGAGCGCGGGTTCCTCGTCGTCCACCGCCAGTACGCGCAACATCTCCGGCAAACTCCTCGTCTCCGCTTTCCTGCGCACACCCAGGGTGTCAGTCCGGCAGCCGCATGCGTACCCTCTCGCCCGGCCCGACGCGTACCACGCGGTCCGGCAGCCGGATGTCGATGGGCGTGGGGCCGGAGGCCTTCGGCATGGCGGCCTCCAGCTGGCCGGAGCGCAGGCGCAGGCGTACGCCCCAGTGGCCCTGGTAGCGCAGGGAGAAGCCGTAGGAGGAGAGTTCCGGGAGCGGGACCGGGTCGAGCCACAGCTCGCCCTCGCGGGTCTCCAGGCCGGTGAGGCAGCGCTGGACGAGGTCGAGGGTGCCGGCCATGGCGCCGAGGTGGATGCCCTCGCCGGTGGTGCCGCCCTGGACGTCGGCGATGTCACCGCGCAGGGCCTCCTGGACGAAGGTCCAGGCGTCGGCGCGGCGGGCGCGGGCCAGGATCCAGCCGTGGACCAGGCCGCTGAGGGTGGAACCGTGGGTGGTGCGGTGCAGGTAGTGGTCGACCGTCGCGGTCCACGTGTCCTCGTCGAGGCGGTGGCCCAACCGGGCGAAGAGCGCGTGGAGTTCGGCCGGTGAGAAGAGGTAGCCGAGCATCAGGACGTCGGCCTGTTTGGACGCCTTGTAGCGGTTGACGGTGTCGCCCTCCGCCTCCAGGATCCGGTCCAGGCGGCGGATGTCGCCGTACCGCTCGCGGTAGCCGTGCCAGTCCAGCTCGGCGAGATCGCCGTACCCCTCGAACTGGCTGATCACGCCGTCGTGGAAGGGCACGTGGAGGGTGCGGGAGACCTCCTCCCAGCGGGCGAGCTCGTCCTCCGTGAGGCCCGTGCTCTCGGTGAGTTCGCGCCGGCGCGGCTCGGGCAGGGTGCGCAGCAGGCCGAGGGTGCGAGTGAGCACCCAGGCGGCGGTGACGTTGGTGTACGCGTTGTCGTCCAGTCCGGGTCCGGGCGCGTCGGGGTAGCCGTCGTGGTACTCGTCGGGCCCGACCACGCCCCGGATGCGGTGCCGGCCGAGATGCTCGTCGTAGCCGGCCGAGTCGGCCCAGAAGCGGGCGATCTCCAGCAGCATCTCGGCGCCCTCGGTGTGCAGGAAGTCGGTGTCGCCGCCGGCCTCGCAGTACTGCCACACGTTGTACGCCACCGCCGAGCCGACGTGCCGCTGGAGCCGCGAGTGGTCGGGCAGCCAGCGGCCCGAGCGGGGGTTGAGGTGCAGTTCCTGGGTCTCCTCGCGGCCGTCGCTGCCGCTCTGCCACGGGTACAGGGCACCGCGCCGGCCGGCCTCGCGGGCGGCGTGCCGGGCCGCGTCCAGGCGGCGGTGGCGGTAGTGGAGCAGGGCGCGGGAGACCTCGGGCAGGTGGAGGTTGAGGTAGGGCAGGACGAACAGCTCGTCCCAGAAGACGTGTCCCCGGTACGCCTCGCCGTGCAGTCCGCGCGCGGGCACGCCGACGTCGAGGTCCGCCGTGTGCGGGGACAGGGTCTGCAGCACGTGGAAGAGGTGCAGGCGCAGGATGCGGCCGGGATCTCCGGGGACGTCGAGTTCGGCCCGCCGCCACAGCTGCTCCCAGGCCGTGACGTGCGAGGCGAGCAGGTCGTCGAAGCCGGGCGCGTCGGTGACGCGGTCGACGGCCGCGCACAGCGGGTCGCTGATGGCGGGGTCGTGGGAGGTGTGCAGGGCGACGGTCTTGTCGACGGTCGCCGTGCGGCCCGGCGTCAGGGAGAGACGAAGGCGCTGTACGGCCCGCTGCGCCTCGTGCGCGTCGGACACCGGGGCGCCGGCGGTGAGCCGCGAGGCGAGCCCGACGACGATGTCGGAGGTACGGGTACGGCAGCGCAGCCATGCCGTGCCGGGTGCGGCGCCGCCCGTCTCGACGTGGGTGAGGTGCCGTCCGTCCAGGTCCCGGTACCGGGCCACCCCCGAGTTGGTGACGCGCCCGTCGAGCGCGGCCTCGACGTCCAGCTCGGCGCCGGCGCCCTCGGTGGTGAAGTCGGTGCGCAGCGCGGCGAGATGCGGGTCGGCCATGTGGACGAGGCGGAGCTGGCGGACGAGGAGCGTGCCGCCGTTGCCTAGCCGGTAACGGGTGCGGCGTTCCAGGACGCCCGGGTCCAGGTGGAGGGCCAGGTGGTGCTCGGTGACCGGGGCGGTGTCGGGGGTGAGCCAGTCGTGGCCCGCGGGGCGGAAGCGGAGCGGCAGCCAGTCGGGGAGGTTGACCATGTCCTCGTTCTCGACCCGGCGCCCGGCGATCTCGGAGGTGAGCCGGTTGTAGCAGCCGGCCGCATAGGTGCCGGGGTAGTGCACGGCGTCCGCGGTGCACTCGGGCAGCGCTCCGCGGGAGGCGAAGCAGCCGTTGCCCAGGGTGCACAGGGACTCCCGCAGGCGCTCCTCCGCAGGGTCGTATCCGTCGTACTCCCACAGCAGACCCGTCACCGGTGCGGCCTCCCGTCCTCCTCGGTCCAGTCTGCCCCGATGTCGGGAGATCGGCCTGCGGAGGGGGACGACGGACGGGGACGTCGTGTCCCCGCCCGTCGCTCCGCTCAGGGGTAGCTGACGAGGTTGGCCACGTTGGTGGACGAGTTCGAGGGTCCTCCGGTGTTGTTGATGACGTGGCTGATCGTTCCGGTGCCGCCGAGGGAGACGGTCAGCATGCTGGTGAAGCGGACGTTCGCGTTGTTCGGTGCCTCGACGGCGTGCGCGGCGGTCACGCCCGGGTTGACGTTGAAGTAGCAGTAGCTGCCGAGGCCGTAGGCCTGGTGGCTGGTGACGGAGTCGGCGACCTTGTAGGCGGCGTAGCCCTGGGTGGAGCCGTTCATCCAGGCCGACTGGTTGGGCGGGTCGTACGGCATCTCGTTCTGGTAGAAGTACGTGCGGCCGCCGTTGCCGTTCCAGATGGTCTGGTACTTCTGGAAGTGCTCCACGAACAGGCCGTACATGGTGACGTTGTCGCCGTTGACGACGAGTCCGGTGTCCGCGGTGTTGCTGGTCCAGCCGACGCCGCTGCCGTGGTCGGCGCGCCAGATCCACATGTGGTCGCCGATGACGTTGTCGCTGTTGACGACGAGGCTGGTGGTCGCCTTTCCGACGCCCGCGCCGCCGACGCGGAAGTACACGTCGTGCAGGGAGGTCGGGTCCGAGGCGTGGGAGGCGGAGGAGCTGCCGGGGCCGACCTCCACCAGGGTGGTGGAGTTGGTCGTGCCGGCGTCGAAGAGCAGGCCGGCGATCTTGACTCCGTCGACGTCGGCCACCTTCATGGCGGTGATGCCGTTGTCCGGGACGAACGTGGCGAGGCCCAGACCGAGGACGACGGTGTCGGCCCGGTTCACGTTCAGCGTCTGGTCGAGATGGTAGACGCCCGGCGTGACCAGCAGGTTCTGGCCCGCGGCCAGCGCCGCGTTGATCTGCGCGGCGGTGGCACCCGGCTTCACGACGTAGAACCGGCTCAGCGGCAGCGAGCTGCCCGAGACCCCGTTCGCCCAGCTGGTGCCGCTGGAGTCGGAGCGCAGGGACGGCACGAACACCTGGTAGGCGCCCGAGCCGTCGACGTACAGGAACGGCTTCTCCCGGCTGACCGGGGTCCGGGCGACCGTCGTGTAGGGCGGGTTGGGGAAGCTGGTGCCCGGGACGCCCTGGCTGCCGGCGAAGACCATGTTCCAGTTGGAGCCGGTCCAGCTGCCGAGCTGCGAGTTGCGGGTCAGCCACTGCTGCTGGCTGCCGGAGTTGACCTGCCCGTCGATCCTGCTGTCGGCGAGGAGACCGCCGCTGGACCAGCCGCCGTCGTCCAGGGCGAGGTTGCCGCGCAGATGCATCCGACGGTACGCCGCCGCCTGCGAGACCGCCCAGCGGTCGCTGCCGCCCGTGGGGTTGACCGACAGGTTCTCGGCGCCGCGCCAGAAGTTCTGCGTCGCGTTGCCCTGGAACCAGTCGGCCTCCGCGTGCACCGCACCGTTGACCGTCACCGCGTCCGGGGTCAGGCCGAGACCCGCGACCTGGGTGTAGAAGCCGACGTTGACGTCCGCGCTGTAGGAGCCGGGCTTGAACAGCACGGCGTAGCGCTGGGAGCCGAACTGGTTGGTCTCCTGCTGCTGGAAGATCGAGTTCAGTCTGCTCCGGATGGTCGAGGGCGACATCGACGGATCGAACACGACGACGTCGGGGCCGAGGTCGGGGTCGCTCGTGGACTGGGTCACCGGGACCACCTGGAAGCGCTGGGCGGCGGAGCCGTTGCAGGTGTACTGCACGAACTGCACGCTGTCCGCGAGCGAGGCGCCCGGATCGTCCAGGCACTTGCCGCTGCCCCGGTTGACGAGGTGGTAGGCGCCGCCGCCGTCGTCCACGGGCAGCCACTGCTGGTTGGCGCCGCCGCCGTAGGTCCACAGGTGGACCTGGGCGTTGTCGGCGGTGGAGACGTCGGCGACGTCCACGACCTGATCGGTGCTGTTGCCGTTGCCGATACGGACGTAACCGTCGCTGGTCGCGGTGAGGCTCCACTGCTGTGCCGTGGTGCCGTTGCAGGCGTACTGCTGCACGACGGTGCCGTTGGCGGTGCCGGCCGCCTTGGCGTCCAGGCACCTGCCGCTCGCGGCGTTCATGACGGTGGCGAGGCCGGTGGGCAGGGCGGAGGTCGCGGCGCGCACGGGTGCGCCGGTGAGCAGGGACGCGGCCGCTACGGCGACCAGCGCGGCCGCGGTGGATCTGCCGCGGCGGGAGAGGCGAGGCACGGGTTCTCCTTGCAGGGGTACCGGGAGTGTGGGGGGGTCAGCCGGTGTAGCCGGCGAAGACGCGGGTGTAGTCCCAGTCGGACTGGGAGACACCCGAGCAGCTGTCGGCGGGGCCGCCTGTGCAGGGCCGGTCGCGGTTGGCCGACCAGAAGGTGAGCCGGGCCAGGTGGTGCTGCTGGGCGTAGGCCAGGATGGTCCGGAAGTCGTTCACCGTGACGGTCTCGTTGTTGTCGGTGATGCCGTTCATGGACGAGATGCCCATGTCCCGGTAGGCCTGGTCGTCGCTGTAGTGATACGCGTTCTTCAGCGCGTTCTTCAGGCCTTCGGCGGCCTGCGCGGTGAGGTTGCCCATGTTCTGTCCGGCGCCGCCGAAGTCGAACGGCATGATCGCCCAGGCGTCGGCGGTCAGGCCGGAGGAGGCGGCCCGGTTGATGAGGCCGGTGTCGGGTCCGCTCTGCCCGGTGCCGATGGTGATGTACACCTTCAGGCCGGGGTTGTCGGCCTTCACGCTCTTGAGTGCGTCCACCGTGCGCTGCTGCACGGTGGGGTTGCTGTAGGCGTCGGCCTCGAGGTCGATGTCGATCGCCTTGAGGCCGTAGGTGTTGATCACCTTCTGGTAGGCGGCGGCGAGTTCGCCCGCGCTGGAGCAGGAGCTCTCCAGCTTGTTGCCGCTGTAGCCGCCGAAGGACGGGATGACGTCACCGCCGCCCGCCCGGACGGTGTTGACGGTCTGCTGGTCGACGCCGCCGGTCAGCGGGCGGCTGCCGTCCCACTGGGGGTTGCAGTAGCCGTTGCTGAGGACGAAGGCGAGGGTGAAGTACTTGACCCCGGTGGCGTTGGTGATCGTGGCGGGGCTGGGCGGGCTGCCCCAGCCGTTGTAGAGGTAGGGCGCCACGGCCATCGGTGCGGAGGGGGTGGTGCCGCCGTCCGCCGCGGGCGCGTTCCACTTCTGGTTGGCGCCGCCGCCGCAGCTCCAGATCTGGCTCCGGGTGCCGTTGGCGGAGGTGTTGCCGGTGACGTCCAGGCACTTGTTCGCCTGCGGGTTGACGATGTCGTGGGCGGCGGTGACCGTCCACTTCTGGTTCGCACCGCCGGTACAGCTCCACAGCTGCACCTTGGCGCCGTCGGTGGTCGAGTTGCCGGTCACGTCCAGGCACTTGCCGAGCGCACGGATGGTGCCGTCACTGCCGACGGTCCACTGCTGGGCGGACGTGCCGTTGCAGTCGTAGATCTGGACGGCCGTGCCGTCGGCGGAGTTGGCGCCGGCGACGTCGAGGCACTTTCCGGCGAGGCCGGTGACGGTGCCGGTGGCGGCCGCGGCGGGGGTGGCGGTGAGCAGGCCGGTGGCGAGGGACAGGGCGGCGAGCGAGACGGCTGCGGGGAGTGGTCTGGCCATGTGCGGGGCGGCCTTTCGCGTGGGGGTGGCCGGAGCGCGGGCCCAACACGGAAGTGACAGCGGGGTGTTGAGTGCATCCGGAGTCTTTATTTAAGGCGTGAAGTTAAAGGTCCGGACCAGTGGAGTCAAGGGGTTGCACATGGGTCATGCACTTGGACCGTCGTCACATCAACCTCCCGCTCGGCGAACTGCGTGGGATTCAGCACCGCGTACCGTCCGCCCCCCCCCAG